>SKVX01000509.1 GCA_007129225.1 Halomonas sp. | reverse complement strand
TGGGTCGTACGCCGGGTAACATCACCGCCATACGTCCGATGAAGGACGGGGTGATCGCCGATTTTACTGTCACCGAGCAGATGCTTCAGCACTTCATCCGCAAGGTCCACCAGAGCACCTTCCTCACGCCGAGTCCGCGCGTGCTGGTCTGCGTGCCCTGCATGTCGACCCAGGTTGAGCGCCGCGCCATCAAGGAGTCGGCGGAGGGTGCCGGTGCCCGCGAGGTGTTCCTGATCGAGGAGCCCATGGCGGCTGCCATCGGGGCGGGCCTGCCGGTCGACGATGCCCAGGGCTCCATGGTGGTCGACATCGGTGGCGGTACCACCGAAATCGCCATCATCTCGCTCAACGGCGTGGTCTACTCCGAGTCAATCCGCGTCGGTGGCGATCGTTTCGACGAGGCCATCACCGCCTATGTTCGGCGCCACTACGGCAGCTTGATCGGCGAGGCCACCGCCGAGCGCATCAAGGAAGAGATCGGCTGCGCCTATCCCGGCGGCGAGCTGCGCGAGATCGACGTGCGCGGGCGCAACCTGGCAGAGGGTATTCCACGCAGCTTTACCCTCAATTCCCACGAGATACTCGATGCGCTACAGGAGACGCTGGCCTCCATCGTCGCTGCGGTCAAGAGTGCGCTGGAACAGTCTCCTCCCGAGCTGGCGTCCGATATCGCCGAGCGCGGCCTGGTGCTGACCGGCGGTGGCGCCCTGCTGCGCGACCTGGACAAGCTGATCGCCGAGGAGACCGGGCTGCCGGTCATCGTCGCCGAGGATCCGCTGACCTGCGTGGCCCGGGGTGGCGGCAAGGCGCTGGAGATGATCGATCGACATACCTTCGAACTGCTCTCCAGCGACTAGGCCCCGTCCGAAAGCGCCTGCGTGGTCGAGACGGCTTGATGCGAAGTGGTGCCCGTGCATTATCCTATGCCGATAGTCATGGCCCAAGGTTTGCCGCGCTCCACGCGCCTGTGCCCGATCGCTCGGTAACGACTTCAGACCTTTCCTGATACCGGCGAGGCGTGTGAGGAGACCTGGGGGAGATTCGCCATTAAGCCGCTGTTTTCTCATGGATCGGTACCGGGATATCGCATGCTGTTGTGTGCGATGTTCGCCTCCGCCCTGATGTTCGCCGATCATCGCTTGACGCGAATGGAGGAGGTGCGCGCCCAGCTTTCCACCGTGGTGGCGCCGATCCAGTGGCTGGTCGCGGTGCCCAGCGATGTCCTGGCCTGGGGCTCCCTGGCCCTTTCCGACCAGCGTGCCCTGGTGGAGGAGAATCAGCGCTTGCGCGAGCAGATCCTGCATCTTTCGCATCGCGTGCAGCACATGTCCAGCCTCACGGCCGAGAATGTTCGCCTGCGGGAGCTGCTGGGTGCAGCGGCGCGCAAGGAATCCCCCTATATCACCGCAGAACTGCTTTCGTTGGATCCCGACCCTTACAACCACCAGATGGTCATCGACCGCGGCCGACGCAATGGTGTCTATGTGGGACAGCCGGTGCTGGATGCTTCGGGCCTGGTCGGACAGGTGACCGCCGTTTCCGCCTACTCAAGCCGGGTCCTTATGGTGGCTGACGCCAGCCATGCGCTGCCGGTGCAGGTCAATCGCAATGGCCTGCGCTTCATCCTGCAGGGCAGTGGCCATTATGATGAGCTGCGGGTCCTGCATGTGCCCGATACCGCCGATATTCGTGAGGGTGACCTGCTGGTGACGTCGGGCCTCGCCGGTCGTTTCCCTGCCGGTTATCCGGTGGCGCGCGTTAACGAGGTGGTGCATGATCCCGGCCAGCCCTTCGCCCGGGTCAGCGCCACTCCCGTCGCCATGTTGCAACGCTCACGCCACTTCCTGCTGCTGTTTCCGCCCGATCCCGTGGCGGTGCCGGACGATGATTCCTGGGATACTGACCCGGATAGGCATCCTGGTGAATCGGCGCCTGCCGTACAGGTTCCCGCGGGACAATCGGGCGGTGACGCGACGCACGCCGAGGAGGCAGACTGATGGCGAGTACCCCCCGCACTGCGCTGCCCTGGGTATGGTTGACCCTGCTGTTGGCGCTCTGTCTTCAGGTCATGCCACTGGCCGAAGGGTGGCAGATATGGCGTCCCGACTGGCTGGGGCTGATGCTCATCTACTGGTGCATGTCGGCTCCCGACCGGGTCGGGGTGCTCCACGGCTTCGTGTTGGGCATCCTGCTGGACCTGATCGAGGGTGCTCCCCTGGGGCAGAATGCCCTGACACTCTCGCTGTTGGCCTTTCTGGCTGCATTGGTTTACCCGCGTTTTCGTACCTACTCTCTCTTCCAGCAGTCGCTGTTGATCCTGGTGCTCCTGGGCCTGGTGCAGATTGTCGAGCAGTGGCTGCGAACCCTGTTCGGCCCTTTCTCGATGCATCTCGCCTTTCTGCTGCCTTCGCTGATCGGTGCCGTACTCTGGCCCTGGCTGACGACCATGTTCCAGGCCATGGAGCGACGCCTTGCCGGCACTGGCTGATCCGGAGTCTATCTGCATGCGCAAATCGTCCACCACTGCGGTCCTGTGCCTGGCGTCGGCATCGCCGCGTCGCCGGGAGCTGCTGTCCTCCATCGGGGTCGAGGTCGAGGTTTTCCCGGTTGACATCGATGAGACGCCCAGCGTCGGCGAGGCTGCCGACGCCTATGTTGCCCGCCTGGCGCGCCAGAAGGCGGCTGCCGGCGTCGGACTCTCCTCCTTGCCTGTGCTGGGGTCGGACACGGCGGTGGTCTGCGATGGCGTCATTCTGGGCAAGCCCCGCGACCAACCGCATGCGGCAGCCATGCTGCGCGGGCTTTCGGGGCGTGCCCACCAGGTGCTGACCGCAGTGGCGGTGTCCGGTCCGGCAGGTATGCTGGAGGCCTGCGCCACGACGCGGGTCGTCATGCGCGACATCGCCGAGCACGAGATAGCCGCCTACTGGGCCACCGGCGAGCCTGCCGACAAGGCCGGTGGCTACGCCATCCAGGGGTTGGCCGCGATCTTCATCGAGCGGATCGAGGGCAGCCACTCGGCGGTGGTCGGGCTGCCGCTGTTCGAGACCGCGGCACTGCTGGCGCGTCAGGGCGTACCGCTTTGGAATGGTGCCGGCCGATAACCCCCCTGTCTGCCGTCCGCACTATGTCATAATGCCCCGAAGACTGACTGGACAAGGATTTCCGCATGAGCGGCGAAGTACTGATCAACCTGACGCCGATGGAAACCCGGGTAGCCGTGGTGGAAAACGGGGTACTGCAGGAGGCGCTCATCGAGCGTACGCGCCGGCGAGGCATCGTCGGCAATATCTACAAGGGGCGAGTGGTCAGAGTGCTGCCCGGCATGCAGGCGGCTTTCGTCGACATCGGGCTGGACCGTGCCGCCTTCATTCATGTCCATGAAGTCATGCCGCCGGGCGCCTCTCCCGAGGAGCAGCTCGCCATCGGCCAGCTACTCAGCGAAGGGCAGTCCCTGGTGGTTCAGGTCACCAAGGATCCCATCGGCTCCAAGGGTGCGCGCCTGACCACTCACCTCTCGGTGCCGTCACGCTACCTGGTCTATATGCCGGACTCCCCGCATAACGGTGTGTCTCAGCGCATCGAGGACGAGCGTGAACGCGAGCGCCTGCGAGAGCTGCTCGAACGCTGTCAGCTGGAACAGGATATCGAGGTCAGCGGTGGTTTCATCGTTCGCACGGCCGCCGAGAACGTGGGCCAGGAAGAGCTCTTCGCCGACATGCACTTCCTGCTGCGCCTGTGGCGCAAGGTCGGCGAGCGCAAGATCTCCGCACCGTGTCCCAGCGTCATCTATGACGATCTTCCGCTGTTTATCCGTACCCTTCGTGACCTGATGCGTGACGACATCGAGAAGGTGCGCATCGACTCGCGGGAAAACTACGTCAAGCTGATCGAATTCGCCGAAGAGTTCATGCCCGACTCTTCGGCCCGTATCGAGTACTACCCTGGCGAGCGCCCCATCTTCGATCTCTACAGCGTCGAGGATGAGATCATCAAGGCCCTGGGGCGCAAGGTGCAGCTGAAATCCGGCGGCTACCTGGTGATCGATCCCACCGAGGCGATGACGACCATCGACGTCAATACCGGTGGCTATGTGGGGCACCGCAATCTCGAGGAGACCATCTTCAAGACCAACCTCGAGGCGGCCAATGCCATTGCCCGGCAACTCCGCCTGCGGAACCTGGGCGGTATCATCATCATCGACTTCATCGACATGGAGGAGACGGAACACCAGCGCCAGGTATTGCGTGTGCTGGAGAAGGCGCTGGAGCGTGACCATGCCAAGACCAAGTGTACCGGCGTCACCGAGCTGGGGTTGGTACAGCTGACCCGCAAGCGCACTCGGGAAAGCCTGGAGCAAACCCTGTGCGAAGCCTGTCCAACCTGTGCAGGGCGGGGCACGCTGAAGACCGCCGAAACGGTCTGCTACGAGATATTCCGCGAAATCCTGCGCGAGGAGCGTGCCTATAATGCGGAGACCTACATGGTGCTGGCCTCCCAGGCGGTGGTGGATCGTCTGCTCGACGAGGAGTCCGCGGCGGTGGCCGATCTGGAAACCTTCATCGGCAAGACCATCCGCTTTCAGGTGGAGAGCCACTACTCTCAGGAGCAGTACGACATCGTGCTGATGTGACGCCGCGATGCATCCGATACGTATAGCAGGCCGCTGGCTCTTGACGCTGGCGGCCATCGTACTGGGGCTGTTGGCCCTGGCTACGCTGCTGTTGCGCCTGGCCCTGACCCAGGTGGATGAGCTTGCGCCACGGGTCGAGCGTCTGCTGGAGGCCCGCTCGGGGGCCGTGGTCGAACTGGCGAGCATGAATGCCCGGCTGGCCGGGCTCGACCCCCTGCTGCGAGGCGGTGGCTTGACCATCCGTTCCCAGCGTGGACCCGAGGGGTTGGCGCTGCTGGAAGTCGAGCATGCCAGCCTGCGCCTGAACACCGCAGACACACTCAGAAACGGTTTCCCGGTGGTAGAGGATGCCCGACTGAAAGGGCTGACGCTGCACCTCTACCAGGATGCTCAGGGTGTCTGGCACTGGCCTGACCCTGCTGACATTCCGCCTGAGTTCATGCCCAAGGGCGAATTCGACCTGGATGCCCTGGACTTCTGGGTAGGGGTGCTTCTGCGGCAGCGCGCCTGGGCCGAGGATGTTCGCCTGGTGCTGCATGGCCAGCAGGAGCGTGTGGAGATGCATGCCCCTCGGCTCCTTCTCACCGGCGACGATCGTCATGCCCATCTCGAAGGAGAAGTACACCTCGAAGGCCAGGACGAACCTTCCCTGCTCGCCGCGCTGGATGTCTTCCCGGGGCCTGGTGGACTGCGGGACTTCAGCGCGGCGCTTCAGGCCGACATGAAGCTGGATACGCTGATTGCCCTGGCCGGGCTGTTTGCCTTCGACGACCCTCTGCGGCTGGAGGAGGCCCAGGGGGACGCCCGGCTATGGGGGCGTTGGCACCGAGGTTCGCTGGCCGATGCCCGGCTCGATCTCGATGTGCCGCGACTGGCCCTGCGACGGGGGGGCGATCTTATCCTGATGGAGCCCTTCAAGGCCCGCGGACAGTTGTTGCGCAGCGAGGATGGCTGGGAAGCCTGGCTGGAGGGCGATGCCGAGGCCACCGACTGGGCCGAGCCGACGTCGCTGGCGGCAACGCCGGGACCGGCGCTGCCGCGCTACTGGCATCTTCGACATGACGCGGACGAGTGGTGGCTCAACACCAGTGAATTCGACCTCGCTTCGCTTGCCGCATGGCGAGAACGGGTCCTGCTGCCCGAGGGGCTGACCCGGGTCATCGAGACCCTCGACCCTCGCGGTCTGGTCACGGGCCTGGGTGTCGGTCGGGAAAACGGCAGCTGGGTAGCGCGGGCCGCCGTCCACCAGGTTGCCGTCTCGGCCTGGGGGGAGGTGCCTGGCGGCGGTCCGCTGGACGCCTGGGTCGAGGCACGTGACCTTTCCGGTCGGGTGCATTTTGTCGGCGTCGACGACCCGGTTTTCGAACTGCCGCGAATCTTTGCTGACCCCATGGCGCTGTCCCACGCCAGTGGAGTGGTCAGCTGGTCCTATGACGGGCCGCGCAGCTTCGTCAGCGGACGTCGCCTGAAGGCGGGCTGGCAGGGGGCCGAGGTGGAGGGCGGCTTCGGGCTGGTGGTCGGTGGGGAGCTGCGCGGCGGCCTGGGCCTGGACCTGCAGTTCCGCGACGCCGATGCCCTGGAGCGTCCCCTGATGGATTGGCTGCCGGTCGGCGTGCTTGGCGATGAGCTCGAAGAGTGGCTGGCTGCCGGAGTGGCGGGCCACGTGCCTCGAGGCACATTCAAGCTCCACCTGCCGCTCTTCAGAGGGGAGGAGCCTGTGCCCGCCAGCATGGCACTGGACCTGGATATCGAACATGGCCGGCTGCCCTTCGCACCCGGCTGGCCGGCCCTTGAGCAGGTCGAAGGCCGGCTGCAACTGGGCATCGACACACTGGATGCCGATGTCCACTATGCCGAAAGCCTCGGTGTCGAAGGGCGTCGCGGCCGTGTCACCCTGGTCGATGACCACCTGGAAGTGACCGCTGACCTGATGGCCGATGCCGATGCGCTGCGCCGGTATCTCGGAGCCATGCCGGTGGCGGGCCTGCAGCAGGTCGATGCCTGGCGAGGCGTCGGCGGTGCCACCGGTGAGCTGGTTCTTGGCCTGCCCTTGGGCGAGCCCGCAGACATGGCGCTGGACCTTGAGGCCACGGTGGCGCTGGAGCAGCTGACGCACCGGGACTTCGGCGTCACATTGCGCGACGTCAGCGGCCCGCTGGCCTGGCGACAGCGAGGCGAGGAGGAGGGTGGGCTCCAGGGGCGGCTGGAGGCTCGCCTGCTGGGGGGGCCTCTCGCGGTGGATATCGATACCCGGGCTGGCAGGGTCGATCTCGAAGGTGCCATCGACGTAGCCCGCCTGTTCGAGCTGGACGCCGTGCCCGACCTCGGGCCACTGCTATCCGGCCGACTGCCCTGGCAGGGAAGGCTGCGCACAAGTGAGCGCAACACGTTTCGCCTGGAGAGTGGCCTGCAGGGCCTGGCCATCGATCTGCCGGCACCGCTGGGCAAGACGACGAGGGAGACGCGCTCCCTGTGGGTCGACGCCGACCTGGACAGCCGCACCGTGGAAGCCGAACTGGGTAACGACTTGAGGGTGCGCTGGCGGGACATGCCGGGCTCGACCGGCGGTCAGGGGCAGGTTTGGCTGGGGCGATGGCCCAGCGCCCCAGCCTGGCCCGACGGCGAGGGCTGGGAAGCGGATCTCTTCCAGTCACGCCTCGATGTCCGGGAGTGGAGCGGCGTCCTTGCTTCCCTGATGGACACTGAAGGGAGGGCGGGCGAATTCCCGTTGCAGCGGGTGAGGCTGGATACGGCGTGCCTGGTCGGGCCTGAGGGTTGCCTGGGTGTGGCGACGGCGACGGCCCAGCCTCAGGCCGGGGGTGGGTGGCGTGTGAACATGGATTCCAGTCTCTTGACCGGCCACCTGGACTACCGTCCGATGCTTGCCGAGCCCCTCGACATCGCACTGCGACGACTGACCCTGGATGGCCTGCTGCCGGCCCGCACCGAGGGGGTGGGAGCTTTCCTGGACGAAATCGACGTGGCAACCGATCCCGCCCCATTGCCCAATTGGGTCGGTCAGCTACCTCATGGGCGTGTGCGGATTGCCGATATTCAGTACCAGGGGCGCGAGATGGGGCCCCTGACCGCGCGCTGGCAGACCGGGCCGGACAGATTGAGCGTTTCGCCGCTGGGGTTGACACTGGGGCAGGTGACGGCCCATGGCGAGATGATCTGGGAGTCAGCCGGGCCGGGTGACAGCCTGACCCGATCTCGAATCTCCCTGGATGGCCGAGACCTGGGCTCGGCGCTGGAAAAGTTCGGCCAACCGGTGGCCATTCGCAGCGGTGAAACCCGGGTCAGGAGCCAGCTCGCCTGGCCGGGAGCGCCATGGCAGTTCGCCCTTGCCCGCTCGCGGGGTAATATCGACGTTGAGCTGCGCAACGGGCGCTTCGTCAACCTGGAGTCACCGACGGCGAGACTGGTTGGTCTGCTCAACGTGGACAATCTCGTGCGCCGCCTGCGAATGGACTTTTCCGACGTGACCGGGCAGGGTACGGCTTTCGACCATGTGGTCGGTGCCGCTACCCTATATGGCGGCGTGCTGGAGACTCAGGGGCCCGTGCATATCAGCGGCCCGGCAACGACCTTTACGCTCGAGGGTAGCGTCGACCTGGCCCGGCGGGAACTCGACCAGCGGCTGGGCGTCACAGTGCCAGTCAGCAGCAGCCTGCCCCTGGCCGCGGTGATTGCCGGGGCGCCTGTGGTGGGTGGCGCTCTCTTCATCGCCGATCGCCTCTTTGGACGCGCGATCGATCGGGTTACCCGAATTCACTACCGCGTGCGCGGTCCCTGGACCTCGCCGCAGATCACACTGGAAGCTGCCGAATGACGACACGATCGCAAGCCATGCTCGATACCGCCGCCGACATCCTGTTGCGCCCCGGCGGTCTCGGCCTAGAGTCGCTCGATGCCGGCCTGAGGCACGTACTCACGCCGGGCGTCGACTACGCCGATCTCTATTTCCAGCGCAGCTGGCACGAAAGCTGGGTGCTGGAGGATGGGGAGGTGAAGGAGGCCGGCTACAATATCGATGGCGGCGTGGGTGTGCGCGCCATGGCCGGCGAGAAGACCGGCTTCGCCTACTCCAATCAGATCACGGCCGATGCCCTGGCGGAGACGGGGCGTACGGCGTCGGGCATCGTGCGCAGCGGCGCGGCGCTGCCGGTGGCACCCCGGGTGATCAGCCAGGCCAGCGTGCGCTACGACGCCATCGACCCCCTCTCCGGACTCTTGGCCGAGGACAAGATCGCCCTGCTCAAAACGGCCGACCGGGCGGCTCGTGCCGCCGACCCCTCGGTGTCCCAGGTCAGTGCGTCGCTTTCCGGCGTTCACGAAGTCGTCCTGATGCGCGCCAGCGACGGCACCCTGGCGGCGGATATCCGGCCGCTGGTGCGCTTCAACGTCAGCGTGATCGCGGTGAAGAATGGGCGCCGCGAACGTGGCAGCGCGGGCGGCGGCGGCCGCTATGCCATGGTTCGCCTGCGTGACGAGAACGTGGCCGAGCGCTATGCCCGGGAAGCCGTCCGCCAAGCCTTGGTCAACCTCGAGGCGGTGGACGCCCCGGCGGGCCAGTTGCCGGTGGTGCTGGGGCCGGGTTGGCCGGGCATCCTGCTGCACGAGGCGGTGGGGCATGGCCTGGAGGGTGACTTCAATCGCAAGGGCAGCTCGGCCTTTGCCGGGCGCATGGGCGAGCGCGTCGCCTCCCCCGGGGTCACCGTGGTCGACGATGCCACTCTGGCCGATCGGCGCGGCTCCATGACCGTGGATGACGAAGGCACGCCGGGGCAGTATACGCCGCTCATCGAGGACGGCATTCTCACCGGCTACATGCAGGACAAGCTCAACGCCAGGCTGATGGGCATGGCGCCCACGGGCAACGCCCGTCGCGAGTCCTTCGCCCACATGCCGATGCCGCGCATGACCAATACCTACATGCTGGCCGGCCAGGACGAGCCCGCCGATATCATCAAGAGCGTCAGACGCGGCATCTATGCGGTCAGCTTCGGCGGTGGCCAGGTGGATATCACCTCGGGCAAGTTCGTTTTCTCGGCCAGCGAGGCCTACCTGATCGAGGATGGGAAGATCACCGCCCCGGTAAAGGGCGCGACGCTGATCGGCAACGGCCCGGAGGCCATGGGCCGGGTCTCGATGATCGGCCACGACCTGGAGCTGGATACCGGGATCGGCGTCTGTGGCAAGGACGGTCAGGGGGTGCCGGTGGGCGTGGGCCAGCCGACCCTGAAGTTGGATGAGCTCACCATCGGCGGAACTGCTTCGTGAAAGAACGTGCCTGTGCTCGCCCATACTGCGTTGGCGCTCGGCTCGCCATGCTCATTTAGGGCTCCTAAACTCCGCTGGCTCGCCGAGCGCCGCCTTGTCTGGCCTTCGCTCGGCGACGTTCTGCAAAATACTGGAGGTGCCTGGAGCGAGGGGGCGGGGGCAGGCCGAAGAGGAGGTCCGATTCCAGGGAAGGAATCGGTAGCGTACAGGGAGGTATTCACAGCGCCTCCTCGCAGGCCTGCCGCCGGGTCAGCCCCGAGCGGCGTGAGGCCTAAAGCCCCGCCGTATCGCGGATCAGCCGGAACAGCCGGCGTGAGCTGGTGGGGGGCTTGTCCTGCTCGCGCTCGCGACGAGCGTTGCGAATCAGCTGGCGCAGGGCCTGGCGGTCGACGTCGGGATAGTCGGCGATGAAGGTCTCGACGGCGTCGTCGCCCTCCTCGATGAGGCGGTCACGCCACTTCTCGAGGCGGTGGAAGGCCAGGTCGCGATGGCGTGACTCCTGTTCGATGGAATCGAACACTGCCTGGATGGCGGCGAGGTCTTCGCCGCGCATGAGCTTGCCGACGTACTGCATATGGCGGCGACGCCCTTCGTGGGAGCGGATGCGCGAGGTTTCCTCCACCGCCGCCAGCAGGTCATCGGAGAGCGGGAATCGTGACCGCTCCGCCGGCGTCATGGCGATGATCTGTTCGCCCAGCGCCTGCAGCTTGTGCATCTCGCGCTTGAGCTGTGACTTGCTGGGTCGCTCGTCTGGCTGTGAAGGGACTTCCTGGGACATGCCGTTACCAACTAGTGTGAAGGGTCAACAGTATCGTTCGCTTGATCGCCCCGGTGGGATCAATGCGACACAGTATACCAGCCCGCCAGCGTATGGCGGGATACTGACACGTTCGAATACCGGCCGGGCCGGTAACTGAGGGAGAGACAGATGACACAGGCTTTCGATGCCGCCGCTCAACAGCCGCTGTTGGCGTCCCGTGCCGAGCAGGCACTGGCACTGGCACACCGCCTGGGCGCCGACGCCTGCGAAGTGGGTGCCAGCGTCGACCAGGGAATCGGCATCAGCGTGCGAGAGGGCGAAGTGGAAACCGTCGAGCTGTCCCGCGACCAGGGTGTCGCGGTGACCGTATATCAGGGCGGGCGCAAGGGCAGCGCCTCCTCGACGGATGCCAGCGATGAGTCGATACGCGTGGTCGTGGAAAAGGCCATGGCCATCGCGCGCTATACCGGCGAGGATCCCGCGGCAGGGCTGGCGGATGCCAAGTTGATGG
>SKVX01000287.1 GCA_007129225.1 Halomonas sp. | reverse complement strand
TGGTCACCGATGCGCTGTCGCAGCATGTGAAAAAGCATCGCACCGTGTTGATAGCCCAGTAGCCGCATGGCGGGGTCGCGGCTACCGCGGAAGTCCACCAGGGATCGATCGAAGGTGTCGGGCAAGGCTGCCAGGTCGACCAGCCAGCGACGGCGGGTTTCATGGGCTTCACTACGCAACTCATCCAGATGATAGTCGGCCAGGTAGGTGGTCAGGGCTTCCGACCAGTTGCCGCTGGCGTAGTCCACCCGCACGCCGGCACCCCACCAGGCGTGCATCAGTTCGTGAGCCAGGGAGGTGTGGGGTATGAACGGCAGTGGGATCACCCGCTCGCCGAGCAGGGTGAACCCGGGAAAGGCCAGCCCCAGCGGCGCCGGCGACGCGGCGATGGTGAAGCTGTCGTAAGGATAGTCGCCGACACGCTCGCTGAACTGGGCGAGGTAGCGGCCGGAGTGAGCGAGATAGATCTCGGCGTGGTCATCGTCCAGCTCCGCGGGGAACAGGGTGCGGATGCGCACGCCATCCACCGTCTGCCGGCGCTCCTGCCACGGCCCCGTGGCCAGCACTATGGACTCGGTTCGCGGATGGTAGTGCCGCACTCGATAGCCCGTCTCGTCAGCCAGGGGCTCCTCGACCAGCGACCCCGTGGCCACCGCCCGCTGCCCCTTGGGCACCTGGACCTCGATGTGCAACGCAAAGGGTCCCAGCTCGGTAAACCGAGGATACCAGCCACCGTTTGTCAGCAGGCTGCCCTCCGGTGAGACCCTCAGCCGACCATCCTCGGCTTCGAGCCTGCCGCGCCAGCGCAGCGTCACCGACTCGGCCCCCGGTGGCAGCGCCAGGCGATAATACCCTGCCGCCCCCGGCTCCAGCGACAATGCCTCGTCGTCAACCAGCGCCTCGCTGATTTCGAGCCCCGGATCAAGCCGGAACGTGCCCGTGCGAGGGGGCGGACGCACGATCATCTCGCCCTGGATACGCTGCGATGAGGGCTCCAGCCGAATCGTCAGTCGCACGTCACGCTCACGCTCTGCCAGCACCGGTTCCGTGCCATGTGCCGGCAATGCCAGCGCCAGTGACCACGAAAGGAACAGCAGCAGGGGCGAGATCCCCCCGACCAGCCACGACATACCTCGACCTCTCACGTTGACCGCGGTGGAAAACGGGCCAGGATCTCCCGCTCATCACCCTGCCGTCGAATGATCAGCGGCAGCAGGGTGCCCGGCCGCTGCTGGCGCACCAGTCCCGTCAGTTCGGCGGGACGAGCCACGGACTGACCCGCGGCTTTGAGGATGATGTCTCCCACCTCGAGACCCGCCTGTTCGGCAACGGAGTCCTCGAGGATAGCGTGAATTTCGACACCCTCCTCGTGGGGCGTGGTATAGACACCCAGCAGCATAGAGGGGGCTGCCTCATACCCACTCTCATCGATAGTAAAGACCGCCCTGGCCAGGCCTTCCGGCGGCGGACTGCACGCTTCCCCGCCCACGGCCCAGGGCAACAGCGTCGCGTAACTCTCGACGCTCAGTGCCGTGAGCTGATGGGGTACGCCGTGCTCATATTGCAGATGCCCCTGGCCGATCAGGCCGACCACCAGGTGAGCTTCCTCCTGGGCCTGTGCCAGACCGTAAGCCATGGCCCGATCCCAAACCAGTTGCGCCTCGATGAAGCGCTCGAGCCCCGCCTCGCCCACGCGTGACGGATGCTGCGCATACACCTCCGCCAGGCGCTCGCGATAGGCAGCCGGCGGCTCGACCGGTGCGGTGATGCCGAATCGCTCAGCCTCCGGTACTGCCTCCCAGCCCTCGTCGACCAGCCGGCCACGCAGTTCCGGGGTCACATTGATCGCCTTGAGCGGCACCTGATGCAGACGGGCAAAATGCAGGATGGGGAAGTAGAGGGCCGGATCAAAGCCCCAGGCGGTATTCCATCGACTCTCATCGATGAACGCCTGCTCACCGAGCTCGCCCGCCACCCAGGCATCGAGCGCCGGTTGAGCCTCTCGCGGCAGCATCTCCAGGGCGATCACCATATCCGGCCGCCGTCCATGCAGGCCTGCCAGTGTATGCAGTTGCCAACGATGATGATCCACGTGGTCGTGCTGCTCACCAAGCAGCACCACATCGCGCTCGGCCAGTTCGGCAAAGAGGGCATCCGGGGCCAGCGGCGGCCCCCCGGGCTGGAACCACTGGCCGGGGACGGGGCAGGTATCGGCCTGAACGGCAATGGCGCTCGACATGAGCACGCAAGCCAGACAAACAAGCCTCAGGCGCCCCTTGGGGAAGATAAGCGGAAATGGCATCGACGGCTCCTGCGCGGGTACACTCACACCATCATGGCGCATTCGCAGTGTCTTGGCAGCCACCAGATCCCGACGGCAGGTCATCACACGCGAAGCCCGGCCCCCTCCGTGTGAGTCGAGCCAGCCCATGTCAGCTCGTCACAAGTCGAAAGCGGGATCAACCTTTTCAGGTTGTTCGGCAACCAAGGTTTGGATATGCTCCAGAACTGCAGTGCTTTTCCAACTGCAAATGAGTGAGCCGCTGGCGCTGTTTATTCGCCACTCCCGGCGAACGACTCATAACCTGGGTTATTGAATTAACTCGCTAATCAAGCGAGTTTCGACGGGCCGGCGCCAATGCTGCGCGTCATGAAGCAGCGGGCTAAGTTTTCGAGCGACTAGTGATAGCGGAGCGATGGGCTGAGCCAAGCAATGGCCTTGATCCGCCAGGCTACTGCCCTTCGAAACTTGACCTCGTCACTTTTGTTCTGGGCCGACACGCAGTCATCCCATCGTCAAACTGCGGCCCAACCGGTTATATTACATGGCAATTCTATTGCCGACTCCTTGAGTAGCGAAACTGATACTCACTACCACTTACCTTATTCTTGATTACCTTATCGACGTATAGAGAGCCAATGAAGACAGAACTACAGGAATTTGAAGAGTCCATGCG
>SKVX01000069.1 GCA_007129225.1 Halomonas sp. | reverse complement strand
CCATTGCGGTTGTGGTTGACTTACTTAGCTGGCCGGAACCCATAATGGTCTCGTGCGCTTCTGCGCCGGTGTTGCAAAGGTGTCCGGACTGCCTGGTCCAGTCGATGGAAGTTGCATCCATGTCGGCTTCAATCGTGTGGGTCATGCTTTGTGCAAAGGCCGGTACTGCAAGAGCCATTACAAAAATAACGGCCAATGTCACTGCTAAAATATTCTTTTTCACGCTGGTAACACTTCCTTTCAAGATTTTTGATTATTTCTTTTGCGTGTTATGCCTGTAAAGCACCTCGCTGTAACCTAATCTATCACCGGATATATAATTTGTCAAGAGGTTGTTATAAAAATATGTGAATATATTATGGAATTGTTAAGAAAAAACAACAGCAAAGAAACAGGCGTTTGGGTGAAAGAATAAGAAGACTAGTTGCAGTCGGACTAAATAACATGTTGAACACTGACTAATTTGTGATCCGGAATTATTGAAGTAAAATCCTGGAGGGCACTAGCTTTGCACAGCCCATGTGATTAGCTTAAATACTTTAACATCTGATAACGCTCATCGCTTAACAGCTCTTAACAACTGATGATCTTCTTCACACAACCCGGGCTTTATGATAGATTAATGAAAGGTTGCAGCATCACTGTAATAAAGACAGCGATGATAAACTATGATTAGCAAGAATCTGCTTCAGACAGGAGAAACCCTTATGAAAAAACAGATGGTTAAAGATTTACGGGTCGGCGACGAGGTCGAGACCCAGGCCCTGGTTATCGAGGCCAACCGGACGGCTTTCTCTTCACCCCACCGGGCCGGGGAGCACTTTCTTAAACTGACCCTGGGAGATGTCAGCGGCCGGGTCAAAGCGGTGATGTGGGAACCACCCCCGGAAGATGATCCCGTGCGGCAGGACGATATTGTTTTTATCCGTGGTTCGGTTAGCGACTACCACGGACCGCAGGTAGTGGTCAGTGATCTGCGCAAGCTCGACCCGGCTAAAGTGAACCGGGCCTTTTTCCAGGCGGTCTCCGGGCGCGATCCGGCAGAGATGAAAGCGGAGCTGGAAGAAGTTATTAAGCAGGATGTGCAGGATAAAAATTTGAAAGCCCTGCTAAATCAGTTTTTTAGCGACGCTGAATTCACCCGCCTCTTTTCAACGGCTCCCGCGGCGCGGACGATTCACCATAACTGTGTCGGCGGATTGCTGGAGCATACCCTGGAGGTTATCGCCGTCTGCCGCAACCTGGCTGAACTTTACCCGCAGCAGATTCAGCTCGACCTGCTTTTAACCGGGGCTATCCTGCATGATATCGGTAAAATTGAAGAGTACCACCAGGACAGCATCAGCTTTGATTTTACCGATCGCGGCAAGCTGGTCGGCCACATCAGTATCGGCAAAGAGATGTTTGATCAGAAAATGGCTGCCCTGGCCGATTTTCCGCCCGCCCTGAAACTCGAACTCGAGCACATGATGCTTACTCATCACGGGATGCGCGAATGGGGCTCGCCGGAAGTACCAAAGACAATCCATGCCTTTGCCCTTTTCCACGCCGACCTGGTCAGCGCCCGGATGAACCAGTTTGTCAAAATTATGGAGAAGCATGTGCCTGAAAGCGGTGTTTGGACCGAATGGGACCGCTTCCTGGAAAGAAGCATCTATATCCGGCCCCCTGAAGAGCAGGATTATTAATCGATCTGCGAGAAGCTATTTATATCTGAGTCAGAGAGTGATGGTGAATTAATTGGGCAGAGTTGACCGACCGAAAGGATTATTGAAGACAGATGACCGCAGCCTGAAGGTGATCCCTTTCACCCAGGATGCCCCCTACTATGCTCAGAAAGGCGCTTACTACAGCAGGAAGAACAAGCCTTCCAAGGCTTTGCTTTACCTGCAGAAAGCGGTCGAAACCGAACCGGACGACCCCCTGAACCATTATAACCTGGCCTGCCTGCTGAGCAGGATTAACCAGCTGGAAGAAGCGAACCGCATCTTTGAACATATTGTAAGGAACCTTGATTCCGAGTTGACCGAATGTTATTTTTACATGGCGGTCAACCACGGTTTAATGGAAGACCTGACCGAAGCGAAACGGCTGCTCATAAAATACCTGCATGCCACACCGGAAGGCGATATGTCCGATGAAGCCGAAGATCTGCTGCTGGCGATGGAAGACGAAGATGATCTTGAAACCTACAACCACGGCCTCAGCCCGGCCGAAACTGAATCGCTGTTAAAGCTGATCGAGGACCTTAACAAGGTCCGGTTCAAGGGACGTCTGCTGGAGGAAGAAAACTTCCACAAGACCCTGCAGTGGGGTCTCTACCAGGGTGGCGACCTGCTGAAGGAGTCCATCATCAGGCTCTACGGCGAAGCAGGCTGTGAAACGGCCTGCAGCAGCCTGGCCGAGTTCGCCGCCAACCCCTGGGTTAACGAACGACTGCGCCACGTGGCCCTGCTCGAATTAAAGAGAGCGAAACCCGGAGGCAGCTGCCGGATCTTTAAAGACGGCCGCTTTCGCGATGTCAGCCTGCGGGAATGCCCGCCGCCCGCACCGGTCTGGGAAGGAAAGTGGCAGCAGGTGCTTGAATGCACGATAACCAACATGCGCCGCAGTGCTTACTACAGTGAAGAATTTTATGAAGATGCCGAGGCGATCTGGTTCGACTTTATTAACCGGATCTACCCCCGGGGGCCGCGCGTCGGCAAACCGCAGACCTGGGCCGCCGGGCTTGAATACTGCCTGACCCGCTTTCACTTTCTCGGCGTGACTCAGAAAGAACTGGCCGCTGCCTACGGAGTTTCGACAGCCAGCGTTCGCCGCAAGTTCAGTGAAATAAACCGTGTCTTACAGATTGACCGGAAAGCATATCGTCATATGCTGGCCCTCCTGACCGACAGGGAAGGGGAGCAGTATTAAATGGCACCGGGATCATAGAGGCCTCTTCTGCGGAAGGGGCTTTTTT
>SKVX01000256.1 GCA_007129225.1 Halomonas sp. | reverse complement strand
TCATGGCGGGGGCTCCTCGGCGGTTCCGCTGCCGATGGCGGCGGCCGTGCCAGGTCCCTTGACGATCAGTTCGACCAGGTCGACGAAGGCGTACCAGGCCATGATGGCGGCGCTGATGGGGATGACGGCGTAGACATAGGTCATCGAGAGGCGCAGCGACGCCGATTTCTGAAAGCTCTGCGCCTGCATGTAGCGATGGCCGATGACGATCAATGCAATCATGAAGCCGAGAACGACCAGCACTGCGCCCACCCGTAGCAGCTGTTGCAGTCGGCCGGGCAGTGCATCGACGACGAAGGTCACGGCGATATGGCGACCGCGCTGGAAGGCCAGCGTGGCGCCAAGGAAGGTGATCCACACCAGCAGGAACCGCGCGACCTCTTCGGTCCAGCCCACGGCGGTGAAGAAGACGCGCGAGACGATCTGCAGGGTGATCACGCCGATCAAGGCCGCCATGCCCGCAAAGACCACGGGCTGAATGACGGCATCGAGGACGAGTTCAATGCGCTGCAGGGCTGTGAGCAGCGGACGGAACCGGTTCGGCACTTACTCCAGCGCCTCCCGGATACGCGCCAGGTAGTCGCCGAACTGCTCGCCGTACTTCTCGTAGACCGGCGCCACGGCGGCCTGGAAGGCGTCGAGGTCGGCATCGTCGACGATCTGCATGCCGGCGGCGCGGAGCTCTTCCAGCTGTTCGGCTTCCATGTCGGCATTGTAGCGACGCTCATGTTCGGCGGCCTCCTGGGCCGCCTGGCGCAGCACGTCCTGGGCAGCCTCCGGGAGTCCATTCCAGACCGGCATGCCCATGACGAAGATCGCCGGCGCATAGGTATGCCGCGACAGGGTCATATGGGTCTGGGTCTCGTTGAGCTTGAACGAGTGGATGACGTTGACCGGGTTCTCCTGGCCGTCGATGGTGCCCTGCTGCATGGCGGTAAGGGCTTCGGTCCAGGCCATGGGGATGGCGTTGGCACCCAGTTCGCTGAAGGTGTCGGTATAGACCGGGTTTTCCATGACGCGGATGCGCAGACCGTCGATATCGGCGGGGGTGCGGACCTCACGCTGGCTGTTGGTCAGGTTGCGAAAGCCGCGCTCGGCGTAGGCCAGGCCCTTGAGGTTCACCTCGCTCAGCTTGTCGAGCAGCTCCTGGCCGATGGGACCATCGAGCACTTCATAGGCGGCTTCGGGCGAGGGAAAGAGGAAGGGTAGCTCGAATACCGCCATCTCCTCGACGAAGTTGGCCACCGGCCCGTTGGTGATCACGCCCATGTCCACGGTGCCGATCTGCATGCCTTCCAGCAGGGTGCGCTCGTCGCCCAGCGAGGCGTTGGGATAGATGTCGATGGTGACCGCACCCTCGGTGCGTTCGGCGACGAGCTCCTGGAACTTCACCGCGGCGATATGGAAGCCGTCCTGCTCGTTGACCACGTGGGCCAGACGCAGGGTGACCGGGTCCATGTCGTCGAAGTCGGAGGCCTGGGCGGCGGTTGCCATGGCCAAGGACACGGCCAGGGTCAGCGTTGCGCGTGCTGCGATTTTCATTGTCGTTATTCCTCTCTCGGGACAATCCGTCACCGAGCATGCCCCAGGGCGCCCGAGGGGGTCAACGGCAATGACACCAAATGGTTACAAAAGAGTCGTGCTCCGCTTTCCCTCACAGGAGGCGGTACATGATGTGGGCATCCACCAAGCCCTGCTCGGGATGGCGAAAGGCACAGGGAAGGGTGCCGACGATGGAGAAACCGTGCTTCTGCCATTGCCGGATTGCAACGTCGTTGGTCGCCACCACGATATTGTATTGCATGGCGGTGAAACCCAGCTCGCGGGCTAGGCCAAGGGAGTCCTGGCACATTTTGCCGGCGATGCCCTGGCCACGGGCATGCTCGGCGACCAGATAGCCGCAATTGCAGACGTGGTCGCCGGGACCCGGCTGGTTGGGCTTGAGATAATAGGTGCCGAGTATCTTGCCCGCGGCGTCTTCGGCCACCCTGACCGCGCGGGGTAGCTCGACCCACATGCGGTAGGCGTCGGACTCGCTGATTCCGCGTGGCACGGCATAGGTCGTGCCGGCATGCAGGACCGGCGCCATGAACTCCCACATGACAGGCCAGTCGTCGGGCTGGTAGGGGCGGATGCGAGTCATAAGGTGTCCTCCTTGACACGAGGCGCCTGTCGGAATTGACGCTGATCGACCGGGAGATCCGGTCTCTCGGCCATCGGTCAAGGATCCGACAGGCTCATAGTCAACGGCCCATGATTTTACCCCATGTTGATCAGCAAAGGGTAATTCAAGTTTCGTCATCACCGTCGGTGGGCCCGATCAAGTGCTTCACCTCCAGGTAGGCGGAAAGGCCCCAGGGGCCTAGCTCGCGCCCGATACCGCTGCGCTTGAAGCCACCCCAGCCGGTCTGGGGCAGTACCAGCTGCTCGCTGTTGAGCCAGACACTGCCCGCCTGCAGCTGACGACCGATGCGGGAAGCCCGCCGGGGATCGTCGCTGATCACCGTGGCCGCCAGGCCGAACTCGCTGTCGTTGGCCAGTGCGATGGCTTCCTCCTCATTGGCGACGCTGCGAGCGCAGAGTACCGGGCCGAAGATCTCCTCTCGCCATAGCCGGCTCTCGATCGGCACGTCGCGGTAGAGAGTGGGCGCCACGAAGTAGCCCCGCCCAGGCAGCTCACGATGTCTCGCATCGCGCACGGCCACGAGCCCCTCCCGTTCGGCGATGGCGAGATAGCTAAGCACGTTCTCACGCTGGCGTGCGCTGGTCAGCGGGCCCATGTCGGTGTCCGCATCAAGCGGGTTGCCCAGCACCAGGGCGTCGATACGCTCCGCCAGGGCGGCATAGAGCGGCTCGGCGACGGCTTCGTGGACGATCAGGCGGGATGTGGCCGAGCAGATCTGGCCGGCATTGAAGTAGATGCCTGCCATCACCCAGTCGGCGGCCTGTTCGGGGTCGGCATCCT
>SKVX01000475.1 GCA_007129225.1 Halomonas sp. | reverse complement strand
GGGGCTATATCGAATCCAGCAGGGAGAGCTGATGGACAGCCGCTTGTCCCTCGGCGCTCTCGGTCTCGACCTCAAGCACCTTGCGCAGGCCCCGGGAGGTCTGGATGGTGGCTTCGTCTCCGAGCCACATCATGGCCTGGTCATGATCGTCCGCGAGCATATGCTTCAAGCCACCGAACTGGGTGCCGATCTGCCCCCAGGCGCGGCTGAAAATCCAGTCTCCGAACATGTCCTGGTGGATATGCACCAGCACATAGTCATGGTCACTTTCCCAGCGGATGATCACGAAGGCTCCAGCAAGTCAGGGGGCGCCGGGTAGCGGCGTGGCAATGTCAGGTGGCGCTATTGTAAGGGTTCGAGCAGACTGGGCAAGTACCGTAGCAAGGAGAGTTCGCGTGAGAATTGTGGTCGATGCCAACGTGCCTGCCGCCGACGCCTGTTTCGGCGGGCTGGGCGAGTTGATTCGCCTGCCGGGGCGCGAGATCGATGCCGCGGCGCTGCGCGATGCCGATGCCGTGGTGGTGCGCTCCATCACACGTATCGATGAGGCGTTGGTGGAGGCGGCCATGAGCGGCAGGTCACGACTTCGCTTCGTCGGCACCTGTACCATCGGCACCGACCACGTGGATGCACGGGCCCTTGCCCGCCACGGGGTCGGCTTCGCCAGTGCGCCGGGCTGCAATGCCGAGGCCGTGGTCGACTACGTGCTGGGCAGCCTGTTGACCCTGGCCGAGTGCGAGGACTGGCTGCTGGCCGAGCGTCGCGTGGGCATCGTCGGGGTCGGCAACGTCGGCGGGCGGCTGCGCCGGCGCTTGGTGGCCATGGGCATCGAATGCCTGGTCTGCGATCCCCCCAGGGCCGAGCGGGAAGGTGTGGAGCGAGAAGGGGAGCGATACTTCGTCGACCTCGACACCCTGATCGATGAGTGCGACGTGCTGTGCCTGCACACGCCGCTGGTGCGCGAGGGGCCCCATGCCACCCATCATCTGCTCGATGCCCAGCGGATAGCGCGGATCGAGCCGGGAACGGTACTGCTCAATGCCGGGCGTGGCGACTGCGTGGATGGCCTGGCCCTGCGCCAACGCCTGTCCGGGCAGGGCGATATCAGTGCGGTGCTGGATGTCTGGGAATCGGAACCGGGGATAGATTCCGCGCTGCGTGACCTGGTCAACCTGGCGACACCGCATATCGCTGGCCACAGCCTCGATGGCAAGCTGCGCGGCACCCATCAGGTCTATGAGGCGCTTTCCCGCTATCTGGGGCTGCCGGTGCGGCAGACGCTGGATGCGCTGCTGCCGGCACCACCGCTGCCCAGGCTGGTGCTGGATGGCGGCCTTGCACCCGAGGATGCACTGAGGCGCTGCCTGCGTGCGGTCTACGATGTGCGCCGTGACCACGATGCGCTATATCGTGAGTCGCGTCGGCGCGGCATGGCCGCCGGCTTCGATGCCTGCCGGGTCGAGTATCCGCTGCGACGTGAGCTCGGCACCCTCGAGGTCGAGCTGCGCGAAGGGGCCAGGGAGCTGGCTCCGCTGCTCATGGGCATGGGCTGTCGCGTGGTTTGATAACGTTGGCTTGATAAAGCCGCTGTCGGAGCGCTGGTCCCCATCGCGACTGGCGCCGATAGGCGCCTCGGCGGAGGCCTCTTACAGTGTGGCTCAAGATTCGCCCGATGGCTGATCAAGGCGAGTAATCAGGACGTGGTTTGATAAAACGCAGAAAGCCCGCCATGGCGGGCTTTCTGGCTTGAGATGGAGGTATCGGCCAGGAGAGATGCTGTTAGCGGTAGGCCGCTTCCTTCAGCGCACGAATCCGGTCGTCCAACGGGGGGTGGCTTGCAAACATCCGCTCCATCAGCGACTTGGTCTGGCCCTTGGTGATGGCCATGGCACGCAGGGTGTCCGGCATCTGATCGGGCATCTGGGTTTCGGCCTTGAGCCGGGCAAGGGCGCTGATCATGGCGGCGGAGCCGGCGAGTTGCGCACCGGCGGCGTCGGCACGGTATTCGCGGAAGCGTGAGAACCAGGCGACGATGGCCGAGGCGATGATCCCGAAGACGATCTCGGCGACGATCACCACCGCGAAGTAGCCCATGAAGCCCAGCCCCGCGCCATCGGTGCGGCTCTTCAGGAAGCTGTCCACCAGGTGGGCCACCACACGGGCGAAGAACATCACGAAGGTGTTCACCACACCCTGGATCAGTGCCAGGGTGACCATGTCACCATTGGCCACATGGCCGATCTCATGGGCCAGCACCGCGCGCACCTCTTCGGGGCGCATGCGGTTGAGCAGGCCGGCGGAAACCGCCACCAGGGCATCGTTCTTGTTCCAGCCCGTGGCGAAGGCGTTCGACTGCTGGGCCGGGAAGATGCCCACTTCCGGCGTCTTGATGCCGGCATCACGTGACAGTTCGGCGACGGTATCGAGTAGCCACTTCTCGGTGGCATTGCTTGGCGTCTCGATGATCACCGTGCCGGTAGAGCGTTTGGCCATCCACTTGGAGATGAACAGCGAGATCATCGAGCCGGCCATGCCGACGATGAAGCAGAAGATCAGCAGGGCGTTGAAGTTGATGCCCTGGCCACGCAGGTAGCCTTCTACCCCCAGCAGGCGCAGCGTGATGCTGGCGACAACGATGACCGCCAGGTTGGTGCCCAGGAAGAGCAGGATTCTCATCATCGTTCGGAAACTCCGGTCGTTATCCAGAAAAGGTGGGCCGCGATGCCTGCGGCCGGAACAGGCTGTTGTTTAGATACGCCCGGTTACTCCGGGTTTCAAGTCCAGCCCGAAAAAATGACCCTATGGGCAGCGCCAGGCTAGGGTTATTGGCGCTGGATATTGGCGCTAGTTATTGGCGATAGCGCGACAGGAAGCGCTCGAAGCGATCCAGGGCATCGCCCAACTGGTCGGCCCAGGGCAGCGTGACGATACGCACGTGATCCGGCTCGGGCCAGTTGAAGGCGGTGCC
>SKVX01000564.1 GCA_007129225.1 Halomonas sp. | reverse complement strand
GTCGTGTACATGACGCGGCAGATCGCCTCGGACTACGCCACGCGAGGCATCGTGTGCAACGCCGTCGCGCCGGGCAAGATCGTGACGGGGAAGCCGGGCCCGGCTGCCTCCGAGGACGCACTGCGCTACTCCCACCTCCGCACACCGATGCCGCGCCTCGGTCGGCCGCAGGACGTCGCGAACGCGGCGCTGTTCCTGGCGAGCGACGAGGCGACGTACATCACCGGTGAGAACCTCATGGTGGACGGAGGCTGGATGGCCAGTTGAGCGCGAACTCGCTCGGTGGTCGTGTCCCTCACCTCACCGCGTCATGCCCCGCGCCCACACGGGCCATACCGCTTCGATGCGGCCGCCGCGCTGCGCGATCACCCGGTCGTCGAGGTTCGAGACGGGGCAGACGTGGTTCGGCACGATGCGCAACCGGTCGCCGATCGCCGGCGGCCGTTCGCAGCGCGAGATGTCGAGGACGCCGTGCTCTTCCGACAGGCTGGTGATCTCGGCCTCGGGATGCTCGACGACGTAGCCGTAGCCCGAGCCGAACGCCTCCGGGATGCAATCGCTGGTGAGCGTCTTGCTGCCTGCGTCGATCACGGCGCGCTCGGGCGCCGGTGTGCTCACGACCGTGACGTGGACGTACAGCGCACAGTCGTCGAGGGTGCCGGCCCCGGCGCCGACCGTCGCCCGGTCGTGGTAGACGTACGTCCCCGGGCGCAACTCGGTGAGACCGGGCGTCTCGTGGGCGCGCCACATGTCGGGGGTGCCGCCGCCGGAGAAGGTCGGTGCTTCGAAGCCTTCGCGGGCGAAGCGGGCGCGCGCCTCGCGGACCCACTCGCCGGCGCCTTCGCCCAGCGGATACGTCATGAAGCCGTCGAGGCGGAGGTGTGGTGCCGCGTCGATGCGGCGCGCCAGCGCGAGGGCGTCGTCGAACGACTCGACACCGGTGCGACGCCGCCCCGACTCGAACTCGATCAGGACGCCGATCGTTCGCCCGGCGGCCGCGGCCGCGCGCGCGACCAGGTCGATCGCGACGGCGTTGTCGAGCGCCACGCTCAGGCGTGTCGTCACTCGGGCCAGGCGCGACAGGGGCTCCAGCTTGGTCTCGCCGACGATGGGGTAGCTGAGGAGCACGTCGTCGATCCCCGCCGCGACCATGGTGGCGGCCTCGCCGATCTTCTGGGCGGTGATCCCCACGGCGCCCGCCGCGAGTTGACGGTGGGCGAGGATGGGCAGCTTGTGCGTCTTGACGTGTGGCCGAAGCGCCAGGCCGTGTGCGTCGCAGTAGCGTTGCGCCGCGGCGATGTTCGCCTCGACCCGGTCGAGGTCGATGACGATCGCCGGTGTGTCGATGCTGCTTACGTCCATGGTCTCCCTCCGTGCCTGCTCGAAGCGCGGCCGCGGGCGTGCCTCGCGGGACGGCGACGCGCCAGCCGACGCCGACACCACGCGCGCATCGCGCACGTTCGACTACGGTACGTCGGACGGAGGCGGCAGCGGGCACTCCTCCATGCCATCCGCGCCGTGTGGCGCGTTCCTCGAGCTGCTTGGATCGCGCCTTTGAGGTGAACCACAACGATGCCACAACGCTGGCGCAACACCGCGCCGTCTACGGTGCACTCGGTGAGCGGGGCAGCGGGCCCGGCTCCACGACACGCCGAGGAGGCGATGGCACATGAAGCGAATCGGGGATCTTCGCATCATCCTGATCGGCGTCGTGCTGCTGGCCTCTTGGGTCGCGCTGCAACCGCTCGAGCTCGACCCAGGATCTGGTCCGCCGCCGACCGTCGAGGAGCGGCAGCAGTCGCTCTACCAGGCCGTCGAGGAGCGGGAGCAGTGGCTCTACCAGGGCGAGGCCGCTGAGGCCGAGCCGGTCCTCCGGCGCGATCTGGCGGCGCTGTACGCCGCCGTCGGCCGGTACGCCGAGGCGGAGCAGGCGGTCGCAGCCGGCTACTGGCCGGAAGGCCATTGCAGGGCGAGCCTGCTCGGCGCCCAGGGAACGCACTACGCACAGGCCTCGCGCCGGCCGACGGTGGTTGCGCACGCTCCGCAGCGGCTGATGTACGAACCGCAGCCCGACGGCTCGATGCGGTTCCTCGGCGTCGAGTACCTCGTGTTCCAGCGGTTCTGGCACGACGTCGGCAACAGCGAGCGGCCGGCCCTCTTCGGCGAGACGTTCGGCGACGCGATGCTCGACGACGAGCCGGTCTACCGTCTGCACGTATGGATCGGTCAGTTCAACCCGCTCGGGCTGTTCGCCGATTGGAACCCGCTGGTCTCCTGCGCGTTCGTGGGGGCCGTGGCCGAACGCACCGAGGTGGTCGCTGAGTGATGGTCGGGCGGGTGGCGTCGGAGGACGTGATGCGCGCGTGCCCGACCTCAGCATCGCGTCCGGCTCCACGCGCCGCCAGCGAGCGCGAGAGGAGAGGCTGATGAAGAAGATGGTGCGGTGGCTGATGACGGCGATCGTCCTGATGGCGATCCTGGGTTCGGCGCGCGTGGAGGTCTACGACGACGGCGGAGGTGGCGGCGCCGCGGTGACGGCGGGAGAGCGCACGGTGCGAGTCGTCCAGGAGCACGAGGCACAGAGGGAGGCGGCATCGGTGCGCGACCTCGTGGCCCTCTACGAGGCCGTGGCGCCGTTCGCCGACATCGAGGCGGCGGCAGCTGCCGGCTACGCGGTCGCCAGCGGCTGCATGACCAGTGACCTCGGGTCGCAGGGCATCCACTGGGCCAACGGCGACCTGATGACGCGCCCAGAGGTCATCCCGCTCGAGCCGCAGCTGCTGATGTACGAGCCGGGCGCCGACGGCTCGTTGCGCTTCCTCGGCGTGGAGTACCTCGTGTTCCAGCAGGCCTGGCACGACGCCGGGCACGTCGACCGCCCCGTCCTCTTCGGGCAGACCTTCGGCCTGAACGAGACGCTGCTCGACGAGCCGTTCTACCTGCTGCACGTGTGGATCGGGCAGTTCAACCCGAGC
>SKVX01000318.1 GCA_007129225.1 Halomonas sp. | reverse complement strand
CGGCCCTGCACGCCGAGGATATCGAGATCTTCGAGGAGGAGGGTCACCTGTGGGTCAGCTTTACCACCCGCAGCGGGGGCCAGGAGACGCCGCCCCATGTGTTTCGCACGCACCTGCACGACCGCCGCCGCGTGACCAGTTCCAACGGTCACAAGGAGTGGCGCTACGTGATACGCACTCCCATGCAACTCGGCAAGCTCGAGCTGATGGTGGAACTGACCCTGACCGATCGCCGCAATATGCGCCACCCGATGCTGCTGGGCCGCCGCGCACTTCGCCGCCTGCTGGTGGCGCCCGGCGTCACCTTCCTGCACGGCGAGCCTTGACCCTACCCGCCCACTCGACTTCGGAGTCCTCGATGCATATCGCGATATTGTCCCGCAATCGTAATCTCTACTCCACACGTCGCCTGGTGGAAGCCGCCCAACAGCGCGGTCACAGCATCCGGGTAGTCGATACCCTGCGCTGCTACATGAGCATCGCGGCGCATCACCCCTCGATCCACCTCAAGGGACAGGAACTCGAGCATTTCGATGCCGTGATTCCACGTATCGGTGCATCAGTAACCTTCTACGGCTGCGCCGTGCTGCGCCAGTTCGAGATGATGGGCACCTATGTGGTCAACGACTCGGTTGGCATCACCCGCTCAAGGGACAAGCTGCGCTCGCTTCAACTGCTGTCGCGCAAGGGTCTCGGGCTGCCGATCACCGGCTTTGCCCACTCTCCCGATGACATCCCCGACCTGATCACCATGGTCAAGGGCGCCCCGCTGGTGATCAAGTTGCTCGAAGGAACTCAGGGTATCGGCGTGGTACTTGCCGAGACCAACCAGGCCGCCGAATCGGTGATCCAGGCCTTCATGGGCATGAAGGCCAACATCATGGTGCAGGAGTACATCAAGGAGGCGAAAGGCGCCGACATTCGCTGCTTCGTGATCGGCGACAAGGTGGTGGCCTCCATGAAGCGTCAGGCCGCCGAGGGTGAGTTTCGCTCCAACCTCCACCGCGGTGGTAGCGCCAGCGTGATTCGGATCACCCCCGAGGAGCGATCCACGGCCATCCGCGCTGCCAAGGCGATGGGATTGAGGGTCGCCGGCGTCGACCTGTTGCGCGCCAACCATGGGCCTGTAATCATGGAGGTCAATTCATCACCGGGTTTGCAAGGCATTGAAACCGCTACCGGCAAGGACATTGCAGGCCTGATCATCGAGCACCTGGAAAAGCATGCCAGCACGCCCCGCAAGACGCCGCCCAAGCCAAAGGGTTGAGTAGACAATTAATTGTCCGAGGGGGTGGCAAAAGAACGGCGAGACCCCCACAATCTGCGTCACCGGAGGAGGTGACCGCTCATGTTTCTCGACAATCGCCAAGTGGCGATGGACAGCGTGCTGGAAGCGTTGGCCGACAGCATCGATTATTTTCAGGACAACCTGGAGCGCCTGCGTCCGTCGCTGCGCGAAGCCTTGAAGCCTCATTACGAGGCCAGGGCCAAGGCGATGCGCCAACTCCAGGAGCTTGCCAGGCATCATCTGAAGATGTTGCCTCGGGATGCCGATGTCGAGCGTGACGACTACATGTGGCTATGGAGCCGGCTGAAGAGCTTCGTCGGCAACGAGAGTCAAGTCGTGATCGGCGAGCTGTTGGAACAGGAGCGTGTGCTGATGCAAGCACTTTCCACCCTGTTCACGCACCCCCTTCCCGACCCCCTGGAGCCCATCGCCGA
This sequence comes from Halomonas sp., assembly GCA_007129225.1. Taxonomy (GTDB): domain Bacteria; phylum Pseudomonadota; class Gammaproteobacteria; order Pseudomonadales; family Halomonadaceae; genus Halomonas. Next base: position 9,548 of record SKVX01000318.1, on the reverse strand, counting down.
AGAGTGTTGGCAGCAGTGCCGCGCCCTGATACGCGAGCTCTACCGGCTACAGAAGCAGCGTCAGCGTTGAGCGGCGCTACTCCCCCTGCTCGCCCCCGTCACTCCTGATCTCGTTCAAAGCCCCGTCGATCATGACGGCATTCCATATCTGGGGCGCGATCTCCAGTGGCTCGAGGGGGCCCAGGAAATAGGGCTCCCGACCCCAGAGATAGAGATCCCCCACGGTGGATGCCCTGGCGGCCCACTCCCTGACCTGCAACCGCCATAGACCGGCCACCGGCCGCTCCGGCGCGGCGCAGCCCACCGCTTCGATGCCCAGGGCATCGGCAATGAAGAGCGCTCGGGGGAGATGCCAGGACTGGGTCACCAGCAGGGCCTGTTCGACGCCGAACACGTCCCGTGCCCGCGCCAAGGTATCGAAGGTGCTGAAGCCGGCATAGTCCAGGGTCATGTCCTCATCACGTACATGCTGGCCACGCAGGTCACGCCACATGGTGACGGGCTCGTTGTAATAGCGGGTCCGGTTGTCGCCGGAAAGCAGCAGATGCTCGACCCTGCCCAGCCGGATCAGGCGCGAGGCGGCATTGATGCGCGCATCGAAGTGGGGATTGCGCACGCCGCTACGGGTCCAGTGCGAGGTACCGAATACGATACCGACCCGCTCGGGCCCGCAGAGTGGCAGCGAGTGCTGGATGCGGGCCTGGGTCTGAGTCAGCACCCAGACGTTGGCTCCCAGGAACAGAAGCGACGCCAGGAGCAATGTAGCCCCCAGCGCCATCAGCAGTACCTTGAAGACCTTCCACAGCAGCGCAACCATCGATGTCCCCAGGCCGAGAATGGGGAAGCAGAAGCGTCGATCCGTACTGTGTGCATGAGCACCGCAGCGGTGAATCGCACGTGTGGCTAGAACATGCCCAGCTCGAGCTTCGCCTCGTCACTCATCATCTCACGGCTCCAGGGTGGATCGAAGACGATTTCGGTATGTACCTTGCTGATCTGTGGTGCGCCGAGGATCTTGTTGCGTGCATCGGCGGCGATGACGTCACCCATGCCGCAGCCCGGCGCAGTGAGGGTCATGCGGATGGTGACGAGGCGCTCTCCGCTGATCAAGCGCTCGATGCGACAGCCATAGACCAGCCCCAGGTCGACGATATTGACCGGGATCTCCGGATCGAAGCAGGTACGCAGCTGATCCCAGACGAACTGCTCGATCTCCTCCTCCGTGGCATCCTCATGCAGTGTTGGCCGCGGCAGAGCCTCCAGCCCCAGGGCGTCGAGGTTGGCGCCTTCGATCAGGTAGAGCCGACCCTCGTAGCCGACACTGACCGAGCTGCCCTTGGCCTGCATCACGCTGACGATGCTGTCCTCGGGCAGGGTGATGGTCTTGCCGAAGGGTATGGAAATCGCCGCCACGTCACGCTGCAGCGGCAGCGTCTGACCGCGCTCCAGCCGGGCAATCTGTTCGATATCACTCATGCTCAGCGCACCATCCCGATGACCCGCTCCAGGGAGTCAACGAAAGTGTCGACCTCTTCCAGCGTGTTGTAGGCCGCAAAGGAGGCCCGGCAGGTGGCATCGACACCGAAGCGTGCCAACAGCGGCTGGGCGCAGTGATTACCGGTGCGAATCGCCACGCCCAGCTGATCGATCAGCAGCGCGATATCCTGGGAGTGGGCGCCATCGACGATGAAGGAGAGCACGCCGGCCTTGTCGGGGGCGGTGCCGAGCAGGCGCAGCCCATCGATACGCGAGACCCCCGCGGTGGCATGTGCCAGCAGGCAGGCCTCCCAGGCACCGATACGGGCAAGCCCCACGCCACTGACCCAGTCGAGGGCCACGCCAAGCGCGATCACCTCGGCGATGGCCGGGGTGCCGGCCTCGAACTTGTGGGGGATGTCGGCAAAGGTGGTGGGCACGTCGAAGGAGACGCTCTTGATCATCTCGCCACCGCCCTGCCAGGGCGGCATCGCCTCCAGCAGCTCGGCTTTGCCGTAGAGCACGCCGGCGCCGGTGGGGCCGTAGACCTTGTGGCCGGAAAAGGCGTAGAAGTCGGCATCGATGTCGCGCACATCCACCACCTGGTGCGGTGTCGCCTGGGCGCCGTCGATGAGAATCCGAGCGCCGCGGTCATGGGCGATGGTTGCCATCTCCCGCACCGGGTTGATGGTGCCGAAGGCGTTGGAGACATGATTCACCGCCACCAGCCGTGTGCGCTCGGTGAACAGCGCCCGGTAGGCACCAATATCCAGCACGCCACGCTCGTCCACCGGAATTACCTTGACGACGACCCCCAACTGGTCGGCGAGAAGCTGCCAGGGCACGATATTGGAGTGGTGCTCGAGCAGCGACACCAGCACCTCATCGCCCGGCGCGAGATTGGCCCTGCCCCAGCTGTTGGCCACCAGGTTGATCGCCTCGGTGGTGCCGCGGGTGAAGATGATCTCGCGCCGATCGGCCGCATTGAGAAAGGCCCGTACTGTCTCGCGGGTGCCCTCGTAGGCCGCCGTGGCCTCGTCGGCCAGGGTGTGCAGCCCACGGTGGATATTGGCGTTGTAGCGGCTGTAGTAATCGCGGAAAGTATCGATCACCGGCAGGGGCGTCTGGCTGGTGGCGGCATTGTCGAAGTAGATCAGCGGCCGGCCATGAACCTGCCGCTCGAGGATCGGAAACTCCGCACGGATCCCGGCCACGTCCAGGGCCGGGGTCTCGAGCACGCGATCGGTGGCCAGGTGATTCATGATTGACTCCTCGACGTTAGTCGTCATGCAACAATATGGCCGCTTCCACCAGCCCGGAAAGGTTGAAGCGCTCCGGCAGCTTGCCGGCCACCGCCAGCTCGACACGCTCGGCCACGGCCGCCAACTCCACCAGCTCCATCACTTCGCCGGCGAAGGCGAGGGTCAGCAAGCCCCGGGCCGTCTGCTCGTCGATGCCACGAGTGCGCAGGGCGAACACGGCCTCCTCGTCAAGCTGGCCGGTGGTGGAACCGTGAGAGCACTTGACGTCGTCGGCGTAGATCTCGAGCTCGGGCTTGGTATCGATCTCGGCCCGGTCGGAGAGCAGCAGGTTGGCGTTGCTCTGGAAACCCTCGATCTTCTGGCTGTCGCGCTTGACCACTACCTTGCCGTTGAACACGCCGCGGGCCCGATCGTCCAGGATGCCCTTGTAGTTCTCATTGGAGAAGGTGCGCGGGGCGTTGTGGTTGGCCAGGGTATGGTTATCGATGTGCTGGCGGCCCTGACCGTAGAACAGTCCGTAGAAGTTGGCCACGGCTCCTTCACCGTTGAGTTCGGTGATCAGGTCGTTGCGCACCAGCCCACCGCCCAGATTCAGGTTGAACGAGGTGTAGCGGCTGTCACGCCCCTGCTCCACATGAATGCTGGCCACGTGGAGGTCGGAAAGCGGTGCCTCCTGAAGCTTGTAGTGAGTCAGGATCGCCCCGCGGTCGAGCATCAGCTCGGCTACCAGATTGGTGAAGTTGGCCGCCTCCGTCTCACCGACGTGATGTTCGATTACCGTGGCCTGGCTGCGGGCCCCGGCCTCGATCAATACCCGCGGATGGCTCATCACCGGCTGAGCATTGGCGCGAGACAGAAACTGAAGAAGGATCGGCTTTTTCACCACGCTGCCCGGCGCCAGGCGCACCACGGCACCTTCTTCCATGAAGGCGGTGTTCAGCGCAGAAAAGGGCGAGAACTCGACGCCGGTCAAGCGTCCCAGCGGGCCGCCCACGGCCTCGTGATTCTCGGCCAGCGCCCGGGAGAGCGGCAGCACCGCCACCCCGGCCGGCAGCTCACCAAGGTCGGAGAGTGCCGCGGAGAAGACGCCATCGACGAAGGTGAGCCGGTGCGCCACGATGGGCAGCGTCAGCGCCGCAGCGGATGCCTGAGAGAAGTCGCCACTGTCGGTCAGGGCAAAGTCGCCCCGGGCGATGGGACGCACATCGGTATACTTCCACGCCTCGACGCGACGATCGGGAAAGCCCATCGCATCGAAGCGGGCGGCACCCGCCTGGCGCCGAGCGGCGATCCAGGTCGGCTCCGGCCCATGTGCCTGGCGCCGTGCCTCGGTGCGCTCGGCCAAGCGATCGAGAAAGGTCTGAACATCGCTCATGCAGCGGACTCCTCCACCACCCAGTCATAGCCACGAGACTCGAGCTCATGGGCCAGCTCCTTGCCGCCGCTCTTGGCGATGCGGCCATCGACCAGCACATGGACATGATCGGGAATGATGTAGTCGAGCAGGCGCTGGTAGTGGGTCACCAGCAGGATGCCGCGGTCGGCGGCGCGAAGGCTGTTGACCCCATCGGCAACGATCCGCATGGCATCGATATCGAGGCCGGAGTCGATCTCGTCGAGCATGGCCAGCTTCGGCTGCAAGACCAGCATCTGCAGGATCTCGTTGCGCTTCTTCTCTCCGCCGGAGAAGCCCTCGTTGACGGCACGCTGCAGGAAGCTGGCGTCCATCTTCATCTCGGCGATCTTCGCCTTGATCAGCTTCATGAACTCCGGCGCCGGCATGTCGCCCTGCCCGTTTGCCGCCCGCTGGGCGTTGAGCGCCGCCTTGAGCAGATAGATGTTCTTGACCCCGGGAATCTCCACCGGGTACTGAAAGCCGAGCAGCATGCCGGCCAGGGCCCGCTCCTCGATCTCCATCTCGAGCACGTCCTGGCCTTCGAAGGTGATGGTGCCACTGGTCACCTCATAGCCATCCTTGCCGGCGATCACTGCCGACAGGGTCGACTTGCCGGCCCCGTTGGGGCCCATGATGGCGTGAACTTCGCCGGCATTGACGGTGAGGCTGAGGCCCTTGAGGATTTCCTTGCCTTCGACCGTGACGTGCAGATCCTTGACTTCGAGCATCTTGGTACCTTTTCGATTCTGGCGAGCCGCCTCGGCGACTTGCACAAATGGATTCGTTGTTCAGTCGCATGGGCTTGCCATACGCCTTGACCTTGGATGAGCTTTGCCGGCGCCAAGGCTCAGCGAGGGCGCTGTGAACCCATCCCTGGGCGCTACTTTTGCCATCCCTGGCAAAAGACCCTCGCTTTGCCTTGTCCCCGGCGCTCATCTCGCCGGCCACATGAAAACGGCTTCAACCCACAGCGCCTTCAAGGGTCACATTGAGCAGCGCCTCGGCTTCAACGGCGAACTCCATCGGCAGTTCCTGGAACACGTCCTTGCAGAAGCCGTTGACGATCATGCTCACCGCATCCTCCTCGGAGATACCCCGGCTCTGGCAGTAGAACAGCTGGTCCTCGCCGATCTTCGAGGTGGTCGCCTCGTGCTCGACGGTAGCGCTGCTGTTGCCGATCTCCTGATAGGGGAAGGTGTGGGCTCCGCACTGGTCGCCGATCAGCAGCGAGTCACACTGGGTGAAGTTGCGCGCGCCCTTCGCCCTCGGGCCGATCTTGACCAGCCCGCGATAGGACTGGTTGCTGCGGCCCGCGGAGATGCCTTTCGACACGATATAGGAGCGGGTGCCCTCACCGATGTGAATCATCTTGGTGCCGGTGTCGGCCTGCTGCCGGCCATTGGTCACCGCCACCGAGTAGAACTCGCCGATGCTGTCCTTTCCACGCAGCACGCAGGAGGGGTACTTCCAAGTGATGGCGGAGCCGGTCTCGACCTGGGTCCAGCTGATGCGCGATCGGTCGCCGCGGCAGTCGCCGCGCTTGGTGACGAAGTTGTAGATGCCACCCTTGCCGTCCTCGTCGCCCGGGTACCAGTTCTGCACCGTGGAGTACTTGATATAGGCATCCTCGAGCGCCACCAGCTCGACCACGGCGGCGTGGAGCTGGTTCTCGTCACGCTGAGGCGCAGTACAGCCTTCCAGGTAGGAGACCTGGGCGCGGCTCTCGCAGATGATCAGGGTGCGCTCGAACTGGCCGGTATTGGCGGCGTTGATCCGGAAATAGGTGGAGAGCTCCATCGGGCAGGTCACCCCTTCCGGGACGAAGACGAAGGAGCCGTCGGTGAACACCGCCGAGTTGAGCGCGGCAAAATAGTTGTCGGCCACCGGCACCACCGTGCCCAGGTACTGCTTGATCAGCTCCGGGTAGTCGCGGATCGCCTCCGAGATGGAGCAGAAGATCACGCCCGCCTCGCCCAGCTTCTCCTTGAAGGTGGTGGTCACCGACACGGAGTCGAATACCGCGTCTACCGCCACGCCGGCCAGCGCCGCCCGCTCGTGCAGCGGAATGCCCAGCTTCTCGTAGGTCTCGAGCAGTTTGGGGTCGACTTCGTCGAGGCTCTGGGGTCGGTCTTCCGGGCGCTTCGGCGCACTGAAGTAGGAGATCGCCTGGTAGTCGATGGCCGGATAATCGAGGTGAGCCCAGGAGGGAGGCGTCATCTTCAGCCATTGATGGTAGGCCTTCAGCCGCCACTCCAGCATCCACTCCGGCTCCCCCTTCTTCTGGGAAATGAAGGCTATGGTGCCCTCATCGAGCCCAGGTGGGATGGTATCGCTCTCGATATCCGTGACGAAACCTTCCTTGTATTCGCGACGGACAAGCTGTTCCATTTCCTGACTTGCCATGATGGTTCCCCTCCCGGGCGGTTGGGTCGGCGAGCAGCGAGCCCGCTCGGGTAATATGTTGGCTTGCGTGTCTCAGGCCGTGTCGGCGGCCAGGCTGATACTCTGTATGGGCAGCTGTACCGGCAGCTTGATCGGCGAGGAGTCGGCCAGGTGCGCCAGGGTCACGCTATCGAGCAGAGTGCGTACCGCCAGCGACACCCGCTGCCAGTTGTCGGACACACCACAGGTGGCGAGCAGGTCGCAGTCGCCATCCACATGGCTACACTCGGTCATTGCCACCGGCCCCTCGATGGCGGTGATGATGTCACGCGCCGTGATGCGCGATGCCGGCCGCGCCAGCGAATAGCCGCCCTGGGCGCCGCGGCGGGATTCCAGCAGCCCGGCCCGCACCAGCATCTTCAATGTCTTGCTCACGGTCGGGTGTGGCAGCTGCACCGCTTCGGCGAGTTCCGCCGCCGCGTGGGGCTGCTCCGGGTGACGGGCGATCTGTGCCATCACCACTGCGGCATAGTCGGTCAGCCGAGAAAGCTTGAGCATGCCTGACTCCTCACGATTCGCCGCCAAGCCCTGTACGAGCTCCGCGTTCGATTGGGGACCATTTTAGTCCTATATGGAATCGATGTGAAGCCCCCCGCCCGTCAGGAGCCGCTAGACGCACGATAGCGGCATGATCGGCGTCAATCGCCTAGTTAATGCCAGTCATTCTCATTAATAAGCGGATCAGCGGCGACATTCCTCGCCGAGACCATCACCGGATGGCAGCGTTCGGAGCTGTCGAGGTGTATCCCCCGCCGCCTGCTAGACTGAATAACGGCACAACAACGTCGAAGCGAGCCGCTTGAGGGGGATCCCGATGAAACTTTTTGGAACTGTCACGCACGCGATCCCAGGGGTGGCAAGCCTTGGTGGCGGCCTAGTGGTAGTCCTGGCCCTGTCCCTGCCGGCCCAGGCGGGGGAGGACCAGATCGTCATCGCCACGGCCAGTTCGACCGGGGTCTACCATATTACCGGCCAGGCGATCTGTCGCTTGATCGAGGGTCCCTGCCATGCTCGCCCGTCAGAAGGCTCGGTAGCCAATCTACACAGCGTACGTCAGGGTGAAGTCCAGATCGCGCTGGCCCAGTCGGATCAGCAGTACTATGCCGTGGAGGGACGAGAAGGTTTCGCCGACGTCGGCCCGGACGATTCGCTGCGCGCCCTGTTCTCGGTGCACAGCGAACCCTTCACCCTGGTGGTGCGAAGGGAGGCCGGCATTCTGGGCTTCGACGACCTGGAGCAGCGTGCGGTGAACATCGGCAATCCCGGCTCCGGGCAGCGGGCCACCATGCTGCAGCTGATGGCCGCCAGGGGCTGGACACTGGACAACTTTGCCCTGGTCAATGAGCTGCCCGCCGATCAGCAGTCGCTGGAGCTGTGTCATGGCAATATCGATGCCATGGTCTACACCGTGGGGCATCCGGACCTGAGCACTCGCCAGGCTGTGGATCTCTGCAACGCCGCCCTGGTGGGCGTCGAGGGGGATTTCGTCGAGGCGCTGGTGGACGAGGCGCCCTACTACAGCCTGGCCGAAATCCCCGCTGGACTCTACTACGACGAACAGCCGAAAGTGCAGACCTTCGGCGTCCGCGCTACCGTCGTGGCCAATGAAGCCACCGATGCGGATCAGGTCTACACCCTGGTCGCCGCCGTATTCGACAATTTCGAGCGCTTTACCGACTTTCACCCGGCCTATTCGTTACTCGCGCCCGAGCGGATGCTCAAGGAGGGGCTCTCGGCCCCGCTTCACGAAGGCGCCCTGCGCTACTACCGCGAGCAAGGTTGGATCGAGGATGCCAATCATGAAGCGGATGACGAAGTCGAGGAAACCTCGGCGGAGTAGCACGCCGCAACGGTCATGCCTTCTTGACGAAGGCCGATTTCAGCTTCATCGGCCCGATGCCATCAACCTTGCAGTCAATGTCGTGATCGCCTGACACCAGGCGAATATTCTTCACCTTGGTGCCCACTTTGACCACCGAGGAAGTCCCCTTGACCTTGAGGTCCTTGATCACGGTAACCGTATCGCCATCGGCGAGGGGATTGCCATTGGCGTCACTTACCGCGACCTCATCTGGCACCTTATCGGTGCCTGCCGACTTCGACCACTCATGCCCGCATTCCGGACAGACCAACTGGATGCCATCGTCATAGGTGAATTCCGAGGCACAGGCCGGGCAGGGAGGCAGATCACTCATGGCAGTATCCTGATGAAAATGGAGGCGAGCCAGGGAAAACGCAGCACAACGGCTCCAGCGAGTAAGCCCCTGCATTGCGTACTGTCGAGAAACGCGCATAGCCTACACGGCAGGCCCATGCGACTCCAGCCAACTCGATCAATCCCGCGTACGCTGAATCAGCCCCCTGGCACAGACAACACCCACTACCACCATTGCCATTCCCAGTGCTGCGCCATCCCCCATCAACCGATGAGTCCCGCTGGATATCAGGGGTTGGACGACGATCAGGAAGTAAATTCGCGTAGTCATGGACACTTGGCCCAAGGAATCAAAAAGAAGCCGACAGTGTGCGCCAATAGCACTGGCAAATATGGGCAATATTACCCAGAATCAAAGAGACTATTAGCCGTCCCAGCCAAGAAATAACGGAATGTTACATTGACGAGGCATGGACATGCGAACTTTGAAACTCGACCGCATCGACCGCCTGCTGCTGGAAGCCCTGCAGCAAGACGCCCGCCTGACCACTGCGGAGCTGGCGGAGCGTGTCAACCTCTCGCCATCTCCCTGCGCCAGACGTATCCGAAGACTCGAGCAGGACAGCCTGATCACACGCTATCGCGCCGAACTGGACAAGGAGCGGCTGGGCCTGGATCTCACCATCTTCGTTCAGGTACGCCTCAGCCAACATCAGGACTCACTGGTCGAACAATTCGAAGCGTCTGTGAGCGAAATGCCGGAAGTCATCAACTGCCACACCATTTCCGGAGCCTTCGACTACCTGCTTCAGGTGGT
>SKVX01000269.1 GCA_007129225.1 Halomonas sp. | reverse complement strand
GGCGCCGGCAGGCGCCTTGGAGGAGACCGCAGCGCCGGCTATAGCTGCCAACCAAGGCAACACCGCCGGGAGGCTTGCAGCCTCCAGTCGCGATCTGAAGATGCTCCGACAGCGCGGCCATGCCATCCCTTGCCACTTTACGCCAGTCTGCGATGAACCTTTTTTCGTAGCAGTCGGCCTAGGACGGCAGGACGCCACCAGGCTCTCGGCCAGGTGGCGCCCATAGAAGACCAATCAGCGAATGTGCCCATCGGTCAGGCGACGGTATTACTGCGCAGGCGGCGCTTGCTGCTGCTGCATCTGCTGTCGCATCTGATTCATCTGCTGCTGCTGCTGCGCCATCACCTCTTCGAGCTGATTACGCTGCTCTTCGGTGAAGACGGCTTCCACTCTGGCCTGCAGCAGGGTCGTCTCGGCGGCGAGCTCACCGGTCAGTTCACCCAGCCTTGTTGCATCCTGACGAATCGCGGATTCATCGAAATTGGGATCGATGTGGTCAGCCAGCCGAGTCTGAAGGGCCTGGGCCTCTTGCTCCATGGGCTGCAGCCGCTGCTGGGCGTCGTCCAGAAGGCCCCGAATCTCCTGCTGCTGGCCATCGTTCAGGTCCAGCAATTCATTCAGCTGATCCACCTGGTCACCTTGTTGCGGCGGAGCCTGCATGGACTGCTGTGCCATGGCCGGTGATGCCATACCCAGTGCCACAAGGGCCGTTGCTACAAGTTTGACTACTTTCATCTATTACTCCGATTCGTCATGGACAAGTCTGTGGCTGAATGGCCACTCCCCTATCCTGACACGGAACAACACAACTAGTTCGGCCCGTTGCACTTGAACCCCTAGATCGACCGATGGGACCCGAGCCCTTCCTGGCCACGCGAGCGCCGCTGGGGCCGGCCAAGAATCCGCCGCAGCATGTACCAGGCAACCAATCCTGCCAGCAGGTTGCCGGCCGCTGCGCCCAGCGCCAGGCCGGTGAGGCTTCCCAGTTGCGCCCCAAGCCATAGGCAGGGCAGGTAGAAGAGAAAGAGTCTTGCACAGGAGAGCAGCATGGCTCGCAGAGGCCAACCCAGGGCGTTACCCGCGGAAACTACCAGCATGCAGATGCCGAGCAGGGCATAGCTCGGCAACAGAAAGCGAATCAAGGTAGCCAGATCATCACGCACCTCAGGGTTGCCGGAGAGCGCCAACGCGACCCAGGGTGCTGCCCCAGCCATCACCACCCCGAGCCCCAGTTGCCAGAGCATGACGACCTTAAGCGCCAGCTTCATGAGTCGGTGAATCTGGTCCCAGTCCCCGGCACCATAGCAGCGCCCCAGCCAAGGAGGCAGGGACATGGTCATGGCCAGAACCACCATCAGTGACACCGTCTCGAGACGGCTGGCCAATCCCCAGGCCGCTACCGTGGTGTCGCCGAGGCTCGCCACCACCGAGATGGCCAGCATGGCCGCCAGAGGAGGCATCAACTGGCTGATCATGGCGGGACCCGCAATACCGGCAAAGGGGCGTGCCGAGCGAGCCAGCTCCTCTCCCAGTCCACGACGCGACAGCCAGTCGGTATGCGCGAGGCGACGTCCCAGTATCAGCAAGCCACCGCTGAATGCCAGTGTCGTTGCCCAGGCGGCGCCGGGCAGCCCCAGCCCCTCCCAGGGTCCGATACCGAAAATCAACAGGGGATCAAGTATCAGGTTGACCAGGCTGGTGATGACCATGAGCTTGCCGGGCAGCCGTGTATCGCCGTGGGCGCGAAACAGACTGTAGCCAAAGTAGAGCGCAGCACCCAGCCATGCCGCCAGCAGCTGGGGTGCCCAGTAGGCACGAATCAGCTCACGCGTGGCCGCATCGGCCCCCAGACGAGCGAATACCGGCTCCTGTACCCACCAGAGCAGCAGCGCCAGCAGAGCGATCAGGGCCGTACCCACCAACAGCACCAGAAAGCCCAGTCGCCGGGCGCGCTCCTGTTCGCCTGCCCCCAGAGTGCGAGAGATCATCGCGGCAATCGCGATCCCCAGTCCGACCTGAACACCGATGACCAGGAACGATAGCGGGAAGGTGAAGGATTGTGCTGCCAGCGGCGCGGTACCCAGCCGAGCGATAAAGGCACTGTCCACCAGCTGAAAACCGAGCAGCGCCAGCACGCCGATGGCCATGGGCCAGGTCTGGCGCCACAGGGTCAGGCCCAGGGATGCTTGAGTCTTGTCAGCAGCGACCACAGAGGCTCCAGTATGCAAGGGAGCCGGGTATTCTACGTCAATGCACGCTGACGTTCAGTCCGATAGACCCTCATGGCCAGGGATAAAGCCAGCCAGTAGACGAACCACTTCTTCGGCCGGCATCGGCCGATAGAAGAAATAGCCCTGTATGAGGTCACAGCGCATCTCCCTGAGCAGTGTCAACTGCTCGGCGTTTTCGACGCCTTCGGCGACAACCTCGAGGCCAAGGCGATGGCCGATAAAGATCGCAGCCTCCATGATGGCCCGATCCTTGGGTTGATTCGGGGCGTCACGAATAAAGGAGCGATCGATCTTGAGGGCCGTCACTGGAAAATGCTTCAGGTAGCTCAGCGATGAGTAGCCGGTGCCGAAGTCATCGATGGCGATGCGCACGCCTCTATGATAGAGGCGTGTCAGCCCCTCGAGCACGCTCTCGTCCGCGTCAATCAGGACATTTTCCGTCAGTTCGATACCGATATCTTTTGGCTCCAACCCATACCGCGTCAGGCAAGACTCGAAACGCTCAAGGATGCCGGGACGTATGAGCTGGCTCCCGGAGATATTGATATCGATTCGATGCTCACCGAAGTTCAAGCTCTTCCAGACCTGCTGCTGGCGACAGGCCTCCTCCATCACCCAGTCTCCCAGACGATGGATCAGGCCAGATCGCTCGGCCAGTGGAATGAACTCGGCCGGCGCCACCTGGGGGCCCTCCGCTGGTTGCCAGCGTAGCAACGCCTCCAGGTTCTCGATCCGACCACTGATCGCCGATACCTGTGGCTGATAATGCAGGGAGAACTCACCCTTCTCCAGTGCCTGATCAAGCTGTGTTCCAAGATCGTGCTGCCGGACGAGTTCATCGTGCAACTGCTGCTGAAAGTAGCGCAGGCCTCCACGACCATCCAACTTGGCCCGGTTCTTGGCCACATCGGCATTACGGATCAAGTCCCGCGCCGTCAGTCCATTGTCTGGAAAGAGGGCCACACCGATACAGGCTGATATCTGTCGTTCGCGACCGTTCAGCACAAAGGGGGCACGAAAGACCCGTTGGACATTGCTCACCAGGCGCCTGATATCCGCTTCCTTCAGCAGACCGGGAAAGGCCAGTACAAACTCATCGCTGGAGACACGAGCGATCAGGTCGGATGTTCGTTGACATCGACGTAGGCGATGTGCAAGGTCGATCAGCAGATAGTTCCCCTGCTCGTAGCCCAGCGCATCGTTGACCTCCACGAAGTGGTCGATATCCAGATAGACCAGTGCCAGGTGATGCCCCTGACGCTCGCAGTCTTGAATCAGCAGCCCAAGCTCGTTTTCGAAGGTCGGGCGATTGAAGAGATGGGTCAGGCTATCGAAGCGAGTGGCAAAATCCAGGTCACGATGCGCACGCTTCTGGTCGGCGAGATCCACGTCTACGCAGAACATCAAGGGGGAGTCGGTATGCTCCCCCAGCATCACGTGGTGGGAGAAAACCGGTACCAGTGCCCCGCTCTTGTGCTGGAGCTCCAGCTCTTCCGCCGGAATTTCAATATTATCCTGGATCCAGGCTCGATGGGCCTGGACAACACCCTCGCGCATGAAGTCCGGAATGATCAGGTCTTCCAGCAACTGACCCTGCGCCTCCTCGGCACTGTATCCGTAGAGTCGACTACTGGCCTCGTTCCAGTAGATAACGCGCCGATCGCGGTCATAGCCTTGAACCGCCACCTTGGGCAGACTTTCCAGCAGGGCACGAAACCGATGCTCGCTTTCCAGGTACTGTCGTCGCAGCAAGTCCACATCATTTTCGCACGCGCCGGAATCAAGCCTGTCGAGCGCGAGCTCGGATTCGGTCATGTCACACCGGTCCTTGTGGCTTTCCTCCAGTGGGCATTCCGGCCCTCGTCTGCGGCGGTTTTCGCGGCCAGTCATGAGGAACCTCATTCAGCGCAAAGGGGCGAAGCCACGCTTTGTATAGGCTGCCTTGCTTACCAGCATGGGATATGTACAACTAATAGTTATACACTCACTGGCTCGGCAAGCCTATCGCGAAGCCACTATTTCTCACTACATTTCGTTGCTTTTTGCAACAAATGTTCTCATTTTTCTCCTGCTGCCTTGTTTATTTCAACAGGCAGCAACTGGGCTATTTCGCTCAACAGGAGAAATCATCATGAAACTTGATACGCTCAAGCACGGCTTTGATCACACGACCATGCCCGCCCACCCCTTGGCGGATTACTGGCCTGGAGAGGTCACCGAATCACTGGCTCACCGACACTGGGCAAGAGCCGAGGTCCGTTCGAGGATTGATTTGGCCGCCTGGCAAGGTTATCTCGCCGACCTCCCCCGCGACCCTTACGTCAATCTACGCTGGAAGCGTATGTCATGGCTGACGCTCAACGAGAATAATGATGTCGAGGACATGGGGGAGTGTCCCATGGCCCAGGGCGGCGCCTTCAACGATGCCGAAAGCATGGCCGACCGACTGCGCTACTATGCGCCTCTTACCCAGGAGTTCATGTCGCGGCCGGATGTCAAAGCCTTCGTGCGGGCCTGGGCAAGGCTCTGGAACATCGGGCCCCGGGAGCCGATCCTGATGCAGATTACGGGCGTACGTGGAGAAGGGTGGGTCGATCCACTGCAAGGCCAGGGCATTCACGCCGATGGCTGCAAGGCGCTGAGCATCATGGTTCTCAACAGGGAGAACGTCGCCGGAGCCGAAAATCATCTCTACCGTGACAAGGAGGGGAGGCATTCCCTAGTGGATGCCACCCTGGATCCCGGCGATATTCTTCATCTTCGTGACGACAGAGTGTTTCATAGCGTCGATGGCATCAGGCAGTGCAATAGTGCGGCACCCTTCGAGCGGTTTATCATCATCATCAACAGCCGCTTCGTGGATGAATTCCAGAACCGCATGCTGAGACGCCACTTCCCCGAAGCGGTGCTCAACGAGACTCACTGAAAGCTCCCGGAACGAGCCGATTGAAGTAGAAATGCCCCCGAGGATCACCTCGGGGGCATATTTTTTCCATTAGATCAAAAGGCTAGCGCTAAATTACTGACGAACGCCCTCGAAGGTCACGTAGAGTTCGAGCTCGTGCATCACTTCCGGAAAGTCACTCATGTCGATGCCATAGTCTTCCAGCGTCAGCATGGTGCTGCCCTCGAAGCCGGCCCGATAGTTGCCCCAGGGATCCTCTCCCTCCCCCATCAGGGTGACCGGCATCTCGACCTCACGGGTCTCCCCTTTCAGTGTCAGCTCGCCGGTCAATACGCCTTCGCTGTCGCCATTGGGAGTGAAGCCGGTGGTGACGAAGGTGGCGGTCGGGTAGTCGCCAGCACTCAGGAAGTCATCGCTGAGGAAGTGACGGTCGCGCTCGGCGTGATTGCTGTTGAGACTGGTGACGTCGACTTCCATCTCGACGCTGGAGGCCTCGAGGTTGTCGGCATCGTAGTGGAAGCGCCCTTCGAAGGACTCAAAGTTGCCGAGGATGTACGAGTAGCCCAGGTGGTTGATCTTGAACTGGATAAAGGCATGCTGGCCGTCGGTGTCCACGACATAGTCGGCGGCCTGGGCCTGGGACAGCGGAATCAGGGCAGCGGCGGTCAGTGCGGTAACGAGGGTTGTCTTCTTCAGCATGGAGGTCTCTCCTTGGGGATGAAACGGCTCGAGGGAAATGGCGACGCCTGGGTGGCGCCATTGTAACGGGCCGCTCAACCGCGGCGTGAACGCGACGGGTTGAGCATACGTATCAGGGTGTCGTGCCGATCGAGAAAGTGGTGCTTGAATGCCGCCAGGGCATGGCCACCGGCCAGCAGCATCAGGGCCAGGGCGCTGTACCAGTGAATCTCCCCGGCGATGGACTCCTGGTTGGGCAGCCGGCTGATCACCGCCGGCACCTCGAACCAGTCGAAGACACTGATCCCGCGCCCCCGGGCGGTGGAGATCAGGTAGCCGCTGATCATGACCACCAGCATCAGTCCGTAGAGCGCAGTGTGGCCAAGGTGCGCCGCCAGCCGCTCGAGGCGACCGCCCTGGGCGGCAGGTGTCGGCTGCATGAAGCGCCACGCCAGGCGCAACAGGGTGGCGAACAACAGCAACATGCCGATGGAGCGGTGCCACCAGGGTGCCAGGTTGTACCAGGCGTGGAAGTAGCTGAGATCGACCATCCACCAGCCCAGCGCGAAGAGCGCGACAATGGTGACGGCGCTGAGCCAGTGCAGTGCGATACTGATCAGGCCCCAGCCGGAGCGAGTGTTACGCCACATGCGACATCCTCGTTCGAAAAAAACGAATCGTTCGCAAGCTTACCCGAGGGTGAGAGGGAGGTCCGCTGAAAAAATATGCATGTAACGTTCGTAAAAATCCCATGCTGCAGCGCAAAGCAGATTTATCTAATTAAGCAACAATCAATACGCTGGCGGAGCCTGCCGGGGCACCGCCCCGGCTGCCGGCTCAGACCAGGCCGTCGAGGCCCCGGGCGAGATCGGTACGGATGTCCTCCAGATTCTCAAGACCGACGGCCACCCGAATCAGCCCCTCCGCGATCCCTGCCGCGGCTTTCTGCTCCTCGGAGAGACGCCCGTGGGTCGTGGTGGCGGGATGCGTGATGGTTGTCTTCACGTCGCCCAGGTTGCCGGTAATGGAGAGCATTCGCGTGGCATCGATGACCGACCAGGCACCTTCACGCCCGCCCTTCACCTCGAAACCGAGTACCGCGCCGAATCCCTGCTGTTGTCGCGATGCCAGCGCATGCTGGGGATGGTGCTCAAGGCCGCTATAGTAGACCCGCTCCACCGCCGGATGCCTCTCCAGCCACTGCGCCAGCGCCAGCGCATTGGTGCAATGGGCACGCATGCGCAGGCTCAAGGTTTCAAGTCCCTTGGTGAAGATCCAGGCGTTGAAGGGGCTCAGGCAGGGGCCGCAGGTGCGTACCACTCCGAAGACCTCTTCGAGTTCCTGGTTGCGCCCGACCACCGCACCGCCCACTGCCCTGCCCTGCCCATCCAGGTATTTGGTGGCCGAGTGAATCACCAGGTCGGCCCCCAGTGCCAGGGGCCGCTGGAGAGCCGGCGTCAGGAAGCAGTTATCGATGGCCAGCAGCGCATCATGACGGTGGGCGATCTCGGCCAGTGCCTCGATGTCGACGACCTCCGACAGCGGATTGGAGGGGGTCTCGGCGAACAGCAGCCGGGTCTTGGGCGTGATGGCCGCCTCCCAGGCAGACAGGTCGGCGAGTTCCACATAGCGTGTGGCAATGCCCAGCTTGCCGAAGTACTTGTCGAACAGGCTGACCGTCGAACCGAACAGCGAGCGGGAGGCGACGATCTCATCCCCCGCCGACAGCAGTGCCATGACCGTGGCCAGGATGGCCGACATGCCGGAACTGGTGGCCACGCAGCGCTCGCCCCCTTCCATGACCGCAAGACGCCGCTCGAAGGTATGCACCGTGGGATTGGTGAAGCGCGAGTAGACGTTGCCAGCCTCCTCACCGCCAAACTTCCGCGCGGCTTCTGCCGCGCTGCCATACACGAAGCTCGACGTGGGGAAGATCGGTTCGCTGTGCTCCTGCTCGAAGGTGCGCTGGTGACCGGCGCGAATCGCCTGGGTCTCCAGCGCCCAGGCCGCTTCCGGTGTCGGCTCGTCTTGCATGGTCGGTCCCTTTCTTCGTGGCTACGGTGGTGGAGCGCTCTTGGCCAGAGTGGTCGATGGCAGTGACAGCGATCAATCGTCGATGTCGTCGTCCTGGTTGTGCATTCCCACCAGCGCGTGACCACCCGTGCTCTGCTGTTGCTTGGCCGCGTCGTTGCGCGATGCCTCGAGGGCCGACAGGTAGCCGGCATCGATATCGCCGGTGATGTAGCGACCATCGAAGACCGAACAATCGAAGGTGGCCAGTTCCGGGTTAACCTCGCGACAGGCCGCCTTGAGGTCGTCCAGGTCCTGATAGAAGATCCTGTCGGCGCCGATCAATTCGCCCACCTCCGCTTCGCTGCGCCCATGGGCAATCAGCTCCGTGGCGGCCGGCATGTCGATCCCGTAGACGTTAGGATAGCGCACCGGCGGCGCCGCCGAGGCAAAGTACACCTTGTTGGCGCCGGCTTCCCGGGCCATCTGGATGATCTGCTTGCAGGTGGTACCGCGCACGATGGAGTCGTCCACCAGCAGGACGTTCTTGCCCTTGAACTCGATATCGATGGCATTGAGCTTCTGGCGCACCGATTTCTTGCGCTGAGTCTGGCCCGGCATGATGAAGGTGCGGCCGATATAGCGGTTCTTCATGAAGCCTTCACGGTAGGTCACGCCCAGGTGCTGGGCCAACTCCAGTGCCGAGGTGCGCGACGTATCGGGAATCGGGATGACCACGTCGATATCGTGTTCCGGCCATTCGCTGCGAATGCGGTCGCCGAGCTTGCGGCCCATCTGCATGCGGGTGCCGTAGACATAGGCGCCGTCGAGAATGGAGTCCGGGCGAGCCAGGTAGACGTGCTCGAAGATGCAGGGCGCGAGGCTGGGCCGGTCGGCACAGGACTGCGTATGGATATTGCCTTCCATGTCGACGAAGATCGCCTCGCCGGGCGCCAGGTCGCGGTGGAGTTCGAAGCCGCCCACGTCCAGTGCCACCGACTCCGAGGCGATCATCACCTCCTGGCCGTTGCCCTCGTCGCGGGTACCGAACACCACCGGACGAATGCCGTTGGGATCGCGGAACGCCACCAGGCCAAAGCCGTTGATGATCGCCACGGCCGCATAGCCACCCCGGCAGCGCCGATAGACACGACGCACGGCATCGAAGATGTCGCCCGGCTCAAGGTGCGGCCCCTGCTTGCCCAGCTCATGGGCGAATACATTGAGCAGCACTTCGGAGTCGGAGCTGGTATTGATGTGACGCAGGTCGGAGGAGAACAGCTCCTGCTTGAGCTGATCCGAGTTGGTCAGGTTGCCGTTGTGCGCCAGGGAGATGCCATAGGGGGAGTTGACGTAGAAAGGCTGAGACTCCGCCTCGCTGGACGACCCGGCCGTGGGGTAGCGTACGTGGCCGATGCCCACGTTGCCCTTCAGTCGCGCCATGTGGCGAGTGTGGAAGACATCGCGTACCAGACCGTTGCTCTTGCGGAGCAGGAAGCGGCCTTCGCTCCAGGTCATCATGCCGGCGGCATCCTGTCCGCGATGCTGTAGCACTGTCAGGGCGTCATAGATCGCCTGGTTGACGGTCTGCTTGGCCAGAAGGCCCACGATACCGCACATTCCACCTTACCTCGCTGCCATGGGGCCGGCCAGGGCCGGCTTATCGTTCGCTTGTCGTTCGCAGTTCAGGGTCAATCGTCGAAAATCGGCTGGTCAGGGCCGGTGTTTAATCGCGCCTCTGTCAGCGCATGTAATTCAGAGCGTGCGCTCGTCGGGCATCTCGGATTCAGTGGGCTCGGAGGCTTCGCGGCCTTCCGGAAACGACAGGTTTCGCCACGATTCAGGCGTCTCCGGCACCCTGTCCTCCCACGCCTCGAGCTGACTGACCGCCCAATCACGCAGTTGCTCGAAGGCGGGCCTCAGCTCGGCTTCCTGCCAGGCTTGCAGTTGGGCCAACGGCGTCAGCGTGATCAGGATGGTGGCGATGATCAGTATCGCCGCTCCCCGCGCCACGCCGAAGCAGGCGCCGGCCACGCGGTTGAAGAATCCCATGCCCACCCACTCCACCGCCGCATGCACCATGCGGATGACGATGCCACAGAGCAGGATCACCCCGAGGATCACCAACACGAAGGCCAGCACCAGACGACCATCGGGATTGTCGATGAAACCCGACAGCAGATCAGCCACCGGCTCGGCCAACAGTCGTGCCGCCAGCAAGGCGATGATCCAGGCGGCGAGCCCGAGGCCTTCGCGGATTAGGCCGCGCATGAACCCGGCCAGGGTCGACACTGCCAGTACGCCGAGAAATATCCAGTCGATCCAGGTCAGTAACATGGGATCACTCTCTGCATTACTCCCTCACCCTGCGTCACTCCCTTACCCGCACCAGCAGACCCTGAAGGTTGGCCTGCTCCTTCAGTTCGGCCATGGCGCGTTCGCCGGACTCGGATGAGTCATAGGGCCCGACATATACCGTGGTCAAGTTGTTGTCGCGCCGTCGGCTATAGGCCGAGAACCCCTGCTCCACTAGCTGGGCCTCAAGCCGCTCGGCGTTGCCCGGCTCGCCGAAGCTGCCCACCTGTACCGCCCACTCACCGGCGGGAGTCGCTGGCGTGGCGCTCGGTGCAGGATCGGCCTGCTGGCTGTCCATCCGCTCGGATGCCGCACGGGCCAGGTCGGCAATGGGGTCCTCGGCAGGGGCGTCCCGAGCCGGCGCCTCGTCGGCCTGTTGCGCGGGGTCCGGCGGGATGACATCGGCCGGCGGCACCTCGACAACGGCCGGCTCTTCCGCCGCCTCGACGTCAGATTCGGCGGCGGGTTCGATGTCTACGGGCTCAGACGGCATGCCGACCTCGCCCGCCGACTCGGGGCCACGTATCTCCCCCAGGCTGCCCGGCGGCTGGGGGTCGGGCACATCGCGGCGCTCCACCGGGACCGGCTGCTCAATGCTCATGACGGGTTGCGGCCGCTCGTCGCGAGGCGCCGGGTCGTCGAACAGCATCGGCACGAAGATCACCGCCAGGGCGATCAGGATGATGGCCCCGCTGACTCGTTCACGCATTCCGTACTTCATCTTGACCTCCTGCCCAGGCTAAGCCGCACCTACGCCTGCAACCATGCCAGAATGGCGCCTACGGTAAAGAAGGAACCGCAGACCAGCACCCGATCCTCCGGGGAGAGCCGGTCGCTGAGCCACTTGGCACCCGCCTCAGGCGAGGCCGCCTGAAAGGCCACTGTCTCACCACTGCCAAGCACATGTTCGGCCAACTCCTCGGCCGTGCGTGCGCGCGAGCCCTCCAGCGACACTGTCACCCAGGCATCCGCCACAGTCGACAGTGCACCGATCACCCCATCGGCATCCTTGTCACCCAACATGCCCAGCAGTATCCAGGTTCGGCCTTTACAGGGCATGGCCTGCAGCCGCCCCGCCAGATAGGCCGCGGCATGGGGATTATGCCCAACGT
>SKVX01000402.1 GCA_007129225.1 Halomonas sp. | reverse complement strand
TGTGAGAGCCTTCCGAAGAGCCAGTAAGCGTCGGCGGTATCGCCGCTGTGATAGGCCCTCGGCAACCGATTGGGCTGGCTGCCGCAGCCACGGAAATGCATCAACACGGCGCGCCAGCCAAGCCGACTCGCCGCCGAGAGCAGCCACCGCGCATAGGGTGAGTCAAAGGAGCCTTCCAGCCCATGGAAGAGCACGAAGACCGGCGCCTCGGGGTCCCCGGGCTGGGGGCTGGCCCAGTTCAGCTCGACGAAGTCGCCGTCGGGCAGTTCGAGCACCTCCATTTCCCGTGCCAGCGGTGGGCGCGGCATGATGCGCGGCAATAGTGTCTGCACATGGGCATTGGACAGACCACGTGGCGGTGAGAAGTCGGCATCGTGTCGCCGCTCGCGCATGATGGTATCACTCTGCTTCGGGCGTCAGGTTTCGGGGAGTGCCTGTGGTGACAAGCACGTTATCCTCGATGCGGATACCGCCGTGAGGAGCCAGTCGCTCCACCTGCTCCCAGTTGACCTGATGACCGGCCGGCCCCTCACGCAGCGGGTCCAGCAGCATGGGGATGACATAGAGCCCCGGTTCAATGGTGACAACCATTCCCGGCTCCAGTTCACGGGTCAAGCGCAGGGCGGGGTGCTCGTCAGGCTGAGGCAGGGCCGCGCCGTCAGCGGCACGGCGTCCGGCCACATCGTGCACCTGAATGCCGAGCAGATGGCCCAGCCCATGGGGGCAGAAGGCCCGTGTGATGCCGTTTGCCACGGCGGACTCGGGGCTGCCAAGGACGATGCGATGCTCGACCAGCAGCTCAGCCAAAAGGTCGTGCATCCGCTCATGCAGGGCGACATAGTCGACACCGGGCCGCAACGCGGCAATCAGCTGCCGCTGCAGGTGGGTGACACCTTCTATGAGTGCGGGAAAGAGCGCATCCGCCTGGGCTCCTGCCCAGGTGCGAGTAATGTCGGCGCAATAGCCACGGTAGCGATGCCCGGCATCGACCAGCAGGCTTTGCTGCTTGGCCGGTGCCGTGGCGTCATAATGCTGATAATGGAGGACGCCAGCGTGAGCATTCATGCCGATGATATTGCCGTAGGGAACATGGCTCTCGCGTTGACGCGATGCCTCGAGATAGGCGAGCTGCACATCCAGCTCGGCTGCGCCTGACAGGAAGGCATTCCTGGCCGCAAGATGGCCGGCCATCGCCTGTCGGTTGGCCTGGCCAATGCAGGCGACTTCGTACTCGCTCTTGCGCACCCTCTCTTCATCCAGCGCCAGGAGCAGGGCGGTCGGATTGAGTTCGGCCCCCAGGCTCTTGGCCGTCGCGCCATCCACGTCACCGATGACGGCATGGCGGCCACGGGGCAGGGCGGGAGGCATGTCGAAGCGCCCCTTCACCACCTCGACACGCTCTACCCAGGCCTCGTGGGGCAGGCGTGCGGGCAGGTGCCAGAAGTCGTCGGGGGCATGCAGATAGAGAATCGGACGTTGACCCGGACACACCAGCAGCCAGCTCTGGGCGAGATAGGCCTGACCGGTCCAGTGCTGGAAATGACCATACGCCTGGAAATCAGTGTGCTGGTCGTCGCCGAAATGGAGAGCGGGCTGGCCGCTGTAGATCAATACGCCATCATGCCCGAGGCGGGAGAGCACCTCGGCATAGCGCTGCTCGAGCCGGTCGAGATGAGGATGCTGGAGTTCAGCGAGCGGGTCGGTCATGGCAGCCTTCCTGGCAGTCTGATTGATGCCAGTTTAGCGTACTGCCCAGAGCGGACGATAGGTGGAACCACTACTGACCCGGCGTCGGCTCGACCCGGTCAATGCGATAGAGGGTTTCCACCTGATCCAGGCCCTGTACCGTACAAGCAAGGTCACTGATCCGCCCGTCGCCAAGGCCGTAGATCCAGCCGTGGACGGACAATGACTGACCACGCTGCCAGGCCAGTTGAAGGATCTTGGTGCGGCAGAGATTGTTGACCTGTGCCTTGACGTTGAGCTCGCACAGGCGGTCAACCTGCTCATCCAGTGGCAGTGCCGCCAACGCCGAGCGATGGTGGCTATAGAGCTCACGGACCGAGTGGAGCCAGTAGTCCACCATGCCGCACTCGCCGCCGGCTACCGCCGCCCGGACACCGCCACAGCCGTAGTGGCCGACGATCATGATGTGCTTCACCTTCAGCACATCCACCGCATACTGCACGACGGAGAGGGCATTCATGTCATTGTGATAGAGAAGATTGGCGACGTTGCGATGGACGAAAATCTCCCCGGGAGGAAGCGAGACGATCTGGTTCGCCGGAACGCGACTATCCGAGCAGCCGATCCACAGGTAATGGGGATTCTGCTGGCTTGACAGGCGAGTGAAATAGTCCGGGTCCTCCTGGCACATGCGCTCTGCCCAGGCGAGGTTGTTCTCGAGCAGGGCGGCGATATCCTTGTCCATGCAAAGCGTACCCGGTTGTTGGTTTGGCAGACGAGTGGCGGATGGCCTTTTTACAGGCGGTCAGGGCAGCGGTCAACCGTCGCACTCCCGAGTGAGGGGCTGCACTGGTATCATCGCTCCATTCCAGCGGGCTCTGTTCGAGAGCCCGGTTCGAGAAGGAGAACTTCGTGCCAGACTTCGATTATGACCTCTTCGTCATCGGTGCCGGTTCCGGCGGCGTGCGTGCCGCACGCACCGCCGCCGCCACGGGCGCGCGCGTCGCCGTGGCCGAGGATCGCTATCTGGGCGGCACCTGTGTCAATGTGGGTTGCGTACCCAAGAAGCTTTATTCCTATGCCGCCCACTTCCATGACGCCTTCGAGGATGCCGCGGGCTTCGGCTGGCAACTGCCGGGTGTACCCACCTTCGACTGGGCCACGCTGCGTGACAACAAGAGCGGTGAAATCAAGCGCCTCAACGACATCTACGGCCGCCTGCTGGAGACAGCCGGGGTTAGGCTGATCAACGGACGTGCCCGGGTGGTTGACGAGCATCATGTCGACGTGGCCGGTGAGACTATCAGTGCTGCCAAGATTCTGGTCGCCGTCGGCGGCTGGCCATGGGTGCCCGAATTCCCCGGCAGCGAACATACAGTGACGTCCAACGAGGTTTTCGACCTGGAGCGCTTCCCCGAACGCTTCCTGGTACTTGGCGGCGGCTATATCGCCGTGGAATTTGCCAGCATCTTCAATGGCCTGGGCAGCGAAACCCACCTCGTCTATCGTGGCGAACTGTTCCTGCGCGGCTTCGACCGCGAGGTGCGTGAATTCACCCGGGAACAAATGGCTCTCAAGGGCGTGAACCTTCATTTCGAGACCAACATCGAACGCATCGAGCGGGTGGAGAGTGGCCTGCTGGTGACCCTCACCAACGGCGAGACACTGGAAGTCGACGCGGTGCTTGCAGCCACGGGCCGCAAGCCGCACCTGGAAGGGCTGGGCCTTGCTGAACTGGGTGTCGAGCGCAATCCGGATGGCACGCTGAAGGTCAATGAGCGATTCGAGACATCGGTGCCGTCAATTCTGGCCTTGGGTGACGTCACCGGTGGCCCTGAGCTGACGCCGGTTGCCCTTGCCGAGGCCATGCACCTGGTCAAGCAGCACTTCTCCGACACACCGGCTGCGCCACTGGATTATCAGAATATTGCCACGGCGGTCTTCTGCCACCCGAACATTGGCACCGTGGGCATTTCGGAAGAGCTGGCCCGCGAACAGTATGGTGCGATCCGCGTCTACCGCACCGATTTCCGGCCCATGAAGCATACGCTCTCCGGCAGCCAGGAGCGTTGCCTGATGAAGCTCATCGTCGATGATGCCAGCGACGTGGTGGTGGGGGCGCACATGGTCGGCGAGGAAGCCGGTGAGCTTATCCAGGGTATCGCCATCGCCGTCAGGGCCGGGCTGACCAAGGCCGACTTCGATGCCACCGTGGGAATCCATCCGACCGGCGCCGAGGAGTTCGTCACCATGCGGACCCCATCACGCACGTGATATCGCGCGCCACAAGATAACCCTCGGCCGGGCCGCCCCGGGGCGGCCCGGCGACGTACGATCAACGAAAACCTGGACTAGACTATCGGTGTGAGGTGTCAAACAACCTAGACCACCGGACTCATCGAGGCGTTGCATAACCTGGCGTTATGGAAGTGGGCGCGGGGCATAATGTCGATTTTAATTTAGTCAAAAGCCCTGTTATCATTATGCGCAACATCGCTACAGCGAAGTCTGAACATGAATGTAACACCGCAACCTTTTACCCCCTCTGCCGACCTTGCACGGCCCAGCGTGGCCGATGCCGTGGTTGGCAGCGATGCTGCACCGCTATTTATCCGCAAGCCCAACCCCGATGACGGTTGGGGAATCTATGAACTGATCAAGTCCTGCCCGCCGCTGGACGTCAACTCCGCCTACGCCTACCTGCTGCTGGCTACCCAGTTCAGGGATACCTGCGCGGTGGCGACCAACGAAGAGGGTGAAATCGTCGGTTTCGTGTCGGGCTACGTAAAGAGCAATGCACCCGACACCTATTTCCTGTGGCAGGTGGCTGTGGGTGAAAAGGCTCGCGGTACGGGGCTTGCCCGGCGCCTGGTGGAAGCCGTCATGACCCGTGACGAGCTTGCCGATGTACACCACCTGGAAACCACCATCACGCCAGACAACCAGGCCTCATGGGGACTTTTCCGCCGTCTGGCCGACCGCTGGCAGGCCCCCCTGAACAGCCGTGAGTATTTTTCCACGGACCAGCTCGGCGGTGAACACGACCCCGAGAACCTGGTGCGCATCGGTCCCTTCGTTACCGGTCGCCTCTAAGTCCCATCCCCAAGATGCAGGGCGGCCGCAAATGCCGCCAGGCTCTCTCTATGTCTTCTCCATCCACACCAGGAGGTCGCACGATGCAGACCCAGACACTTGAACGCATGGAATCCAACGTTCGGACCTATTCACGCTCTTTCCCGGTGGTCTTCACCAAGGCCATGAACGCGCGCCTGACTGACGAAACCGGGCGTGAATACATCGACTTCCTGGCGGGTGCCGGCACGCTCAACTATGGCCACAACAATCCACACCTGAAGCAGGCACTGCTCGACTACCTGGCCAGCGACGGCATTGTCCATGGCCTGGACTTCTGGACGGCAGCCAAGCGTGACTATCTGGAAACGCTGGAAGAGTTGATCCTCAAGCCACGAGGGCTCGACTACAAGATTCAACTGCCGGGCCCGACCGGTACCAATGCCGTAGAGGCCGCGATCCGTCTGGCACGGGTGGCCAAGGGCCGCCACAATATCGTCACCTTCACCAACGGCTTCCACGGCGTCACCATGGGCTCGCTCGCGACGACCGGGAATCGCAAGTTCCGTGAAGCCACCGGCGGCATCCCGCTCCAGGGTGCTGCCTTCATGCCCTTCGACGGCTATCTCGGCGAGCACACCGATACCCTGGACTATTTCGAGAAGCTGCTGGCCGACAAGTCCGGCGGTCTCGATACGCCCGCCGCGGTGATCATCGAGACCGTGCAGGGGGAGGGCGGCATCAATGTCGCAGGCATCGAGTGGCTGCAGCGCCTGGAGCAGATCTGCCGCGCCAATGACATCCTGCTGATCGTCGACGACATCCAGGCCGGCTGTGGCCGCACCGGCAAGTTCTTCAGCTTCGAGCATGCCGGCATCACCCCGGATATCGTGACCAACTCCAAGTCGCTGTCGGGCTTCGGTCTTCCGTTTGCCCACGTGCTCATGCGCCCGGAACTCGACAAGTGGAAGCCCGGTCAGTACAACGGCACCTTCCGTGGCTTCAACCTGGCCTTTGCCACCGCCGCTGCAGCCATGCGACAGTATTGGTCCGACGATACGTTCGAGCGGGATGTCCAGCGCAAGGGAGAGATCGTCGCACAGCGCTTCCAGAAGATCGCGGCATGGCTCACCGAACACGGTGTCGAGGCAACCGAGCGGGGGCGCGGCCTGATGCGCGGGATCGATGTCGGCACAGGTGACATTGCCGACAAGATCACCGGCAAGGCGTTCGAAAACGGTCTTGTGATCGAGACCAGCGGCCAGGACGGTGAAGTGGTCAAGTGCCTTTGCCCGCTGACCATTCCCGACGAGGATCTCCAGCAGGGTCTGGACATTCTCGAGGAGAGCGTCAAGCAGGTCATCGCCTGAGAGAGCAGGGCGCTAGTGGTTTATCGGCCGGCTGTGCGGCAGCCGGCCAGTCAATCGTTATAAGGGAGTGACACTCTATGATCGTTCGCAATCTCGAGGAAGCGCGTCAAACCGACCGCCTGGTCAAGTCAGAGAGCGGCACCTGGGACAGCACCCGCCTGTCGCTGGCCGACGATGGCGGCAACTGTTCCTTCCATATCACGCGGATCTACGAAGGCACCGAGACACACATTCACTACAAGCATCACTTCGAGGCGGTCTACTGCATCGAGGGCGAAGGTGAAGTGGAAACCCTGGCGGACGGCAAGATCTGGCCGATCAAGCCGGGTGACATCTATATCCTCGACCAGCACGACGAGCACCTGCTGCGGGCCCGCAAGACCATGCACCTGGCCTGCGTCTTCACGCCCGGGTTGACCGGCAAGGAAGTGCACCGCGAGGATGGCTCCTACGCGCCGGCTGAAGTCGACGACAAGAAGCCGCTCTAGCAGACAGATAGCGCCAGCCCGGATATCGGGCATGATGGTAGTAGCCCCCGGAACCATCAGGTGCCGGGGGCGTTTGTGTCTTGCGGGTAGCATTGGTTTTCCATCGGTTACGTCAAGAGGCTTTTATCCAAAGGTTCGCATAATGTATATTATGTTAAATTGATGATGCGCCGTATCGGATTCCCGCCATGAGGTTGGACAAGCCAGGCACCGACTCCTTATCATCTCTCGCGCGTCGCGCGCCCGCGAGGACACCGCTCGCGTCCCAGCCCACACTCCAGGCATCACCCGCGCCACGGGTAAAGCCCGATACGGAGGTTTTTTCACTCATGCGGCCAAGATTACCGTCCGTCGTTATACCCTGGTTGCTGGCCTCCCTGCTGATTTCCGGCTGCGCCCTGTCACCTCAGGTCGAACCCGATCCCGTCCTGAGCCCGGATGCCTTCGATGCGCGCATCGAGCAGCTCGAGCAGACGATTGCCCTGCGCTGTGACCAGACGGACAATCTGCTCTCTAACCATGGCCTTCGCCAGCTCGAGATGATCGCGGATGTCAGGGATTCAAATGCCCTGCTCCATGAACTGCGTGGCAATATCCAGCGGCTCGAGCAGCGCGGCGACGAGCCCGTCATCGTCATGGCGGAATGCAACGAGGCCGCCGATACACCGCTGGCCGACAAGGAGCTGGTGGGTCGTGCCGAGTGGATCGGACTGCCAGACATCGGCACTTACCTTCGGGCTCGTATCGATTCCGGCGCCAATACCTCCTCACTTTCCGCCAAGGAAATCACCCGCTTCGAACGGGATGGTGAGGACTGGGTGCGGTTTCGACTGGGCATCACCGATGAGGACGTCGTCGTCGATGATGTTCGTGACGAATGGATGGAGGCCCCCGTCGAGCGACGCGTGCGCATCGTGCAGGCCGCCGGCAGTGAATCACGTCCCGTCGTCAGCTTGCTGATGACCCTGGGCTCGATTCGCGAACCGGTTGAATTCACCCTGAATGACCGTACCCACCTCAACTATCCGGTGCTGCTGGGCCGCCGATTCCTGATGGATATTGCGCTCATCGATGTGGCCGAGACCTACCTGCACCCAAGGCCCGAGTTTCCCGGTGGCCGCCCGGCCTCTGAGGCGGCACAGGACGAACTCAACGATCAGGAGGAGGAAGACCGCTGAGCGGCGGCTCCTCCAGCCTTAACAAGGAAGCTTCATGTCACGACTGCCCTTCTATCTCATTGTAGGCCTGCTGATGGCGGTGGGTATCGGCATGAGCGTGCATCGACACGTGCAGTTCGAGGTTCCCTGGACCCAGGGCGAGCAGCGGACCGTATGGGAAGTGGAGGCGATCATCGATTTTACCGCCCTGGGCGATCCGGTGAGTGTCGATCTCGCCCTGCCCCAGCACCAGCGCGGCTACCGCCTCCTGACCGAAAATACGGCCTCACCGGGCTATGGCCTGTCGTTTCTCCAGGACGAAACCGGCCGCCGTGCGCAGTGGTCGATTCGTGAAGCGGCCGGCAGTCAGCAGCTCTACTACTCGGCACGCCTACTGGTGACCGAGGACAGGCGGCAACGTGAACTGCCGGTGCCGCCCCTGCGCGAAATCATCTGGGAGCGACCCTACGATACCGCCGCAGCACAGGTCATCGAGCGCGCCTGGGCCCGCAGCGCCGATCCCTACACCTTTGCCCGCGAGCTGATTCGCGATTTCAGCGAGGACCGTCAGGGCGAAAACTCACGGCTGCTGTTGACCCAGTTCGAGCGCAGCACGCTGCTGGTCAGGCTGCTGAACCAGGCCGGAGTGCCTGCGCGGGAAGTCAGCGGGCTTCTGCTGGAAGACGGACGCCGGCGCCAAACGCTCACTCCCTGGATCCAGGTCTTTGTAGGCGGAGACGACTGGACGCTGTTCAATCCGACCACCGGGGCACAGGGACAGCCCGAGAATCTTCTGCTGTGGGAGAGCGGCGGTCGCGCCGTACTGGAGGTGCAGGGGGGCAGCAACTCCCGGGTGACCTTCTCGATGCTGTCCCGGAACCAGCCGGCCGCCGCCGCCGTCCGCAGCCAGCTGGCCGATGACACCCTGTTGAACTTCTCGATACACAGCCTGCCCCTGGAAGAGCAGGCTCTGTTCCAGACGATCCTGCTGATACCGATCGGCGCCCTGGTGGTGGTTTTCCTGCGTATCATCGTAGGGATCAAGACCTCCGGCACTTTCATGCCCGTACTCATCGCCCTGGCCTTTATCCAGACCACCCTGCCCACCGGCCTTATCGGTTTTCTCCTGATCGTTGCCGTGGGGCTGGTGATCCGGAACTATCTCTCCTACCTCAACCTGCTGCTGGTGGCGCGAGTGTCGGCGGTGATCATCACGGTCATCGCCATCATCTCGATCTTCTCGGTACTCTCCTATCGCGTGGGGCTCAACGCCGGACTGACCATCACCTTCTTCCCAATGATCATTCTCGCCTGGACCATCGAGCGCATGTCTATCCTGTGGGAGGAAGAAGGCCCCAAGGAGGTTCTGATTCAGGGTGGCGGCAGCCTGGTCACCGCGGTGCTTGCCTACCTCGCCATGAACAATCCCTGGATCCGTCATATCACCTTCAATTTCCTGGGCGTCCAGCTCATCATCATGTCGCTGATCCTGCTGCTGGGGAACTATACGGGGTATCGTCTACTCGAACTGCGGCGCTTCAAGCCTGTTACCGAGGACTGACTCCATGTGGGCAAGACCCAGCCAACTCCTGCGGCGCGGTATCATCGGCATGAACCGCCGCAACATTCGCTACATCGGCCGCTACAACGACCGTCGGCTCTATCCCCTGGTGGACGACAAGCTGCAGACCAAGCTGCTGGCCGAGCGACACGGCATTACCACGCCGGCGCTGATCGGCACCGTCACGACCCAGTTCGGCGTCAAGCAGCTCCATAAGATGGTGGCCGGACACGAAGGCTTCGTCATCAAGCCGGCAAAGGGCAGCGGCGGCAAGGGCATCCTGGTGATCGAGCGCATCGATGGCGATGGCTTCATCAAGCCCAGCGGCGTGCGACTGGGGCTGAAGGATCTCGAGCGACACGTCTCCAATATCCTGTCAGGACTCTATTCGCTGGGCGGCACCCCTGACGTGGCCATGGTCGAAGCCCTGATCAACTTCGACGAGCACCTCTCCGAGTATACCTACGAGGGCGTTCCGGACATCCGCGTCATCATCTTTCAAGGCTACCCGGTGATGGCCATGATGCGCCTCTCCACCGCGGCTTCCGATGGCAAGGCCAACCTTCACCAGGGGGCCGTGGGTGTGGGACTCGACATCGACTCGGGTACCGCCGTGCGTGGGGTTCAGTTCGACCGTCCGCGTCGAGAGCATCCCGATACCGGTCACGAGCTGGCCAGCCTGCATATCCCCGACTGGAGAAACCTGCTGGAGCTGGCTGCCGGCTGCTACGAGATGACCGGGCTCGGCTACCTCGGCACCGACATGGTGATCGATCGCAATCTTGGCCCCATGCTGCTGGAGCTCAATGCTCGCCCCGGCCTCGCCATCCAAATGGCCAACGGAGAAGGCCTGCGTTCACGCCTGGATCTGGTTGAAAAGCAACCTGCCGGCCTCGGCGTGGCAGAGCGCGTCGCCTTTGCCCAAATACACTTCGCCCGCAGTGGAGAGCTCAAGAGCGTCTCTCCTCCACCGCAGCCGCTGGCCGCCCCCCTGCCCAGCGCGTAGAATGGAGCCATTCTCCTCAGCATCGGGTCACCCATGACCGATTCAAAAAGCCTGTTGCAGCAGGCGGAAAGACAGTGTCAACGCCACGGGGTACGCTTCACCCCGATACGGCGGCGCGTTCTGGAAATGATCGCCGGGGCCAGCGGCGGCCTCAAGGCCTACGACCTCCTCGACCGCCTGGCCGTCGAGCATGCCGCCGCCCGTCCGCCGACCATCTATCGCGCCCTCGATTTCCTGATCGAGCAGGGCCTGGTCCACCGCATAGAGTCACTGAACGCCTACGTGGCCTGCCCCTGCCCCGAGCATGCACACGGCTTTCAGCTGCTGATCTGTCGGCATTGCGGGCGGGTCGAGGAACTGCACCTGGACGAGGTCAACGATCAGCTCAATACCCAGGCACGCCAGCTCGGCTTTCGCGTCGAACGCCAGACCATCGAGCTGTTGGGCAGCTGCGATCTCTGTCTTGATGCTGCCGCTAACGCCTGATCCCAATACTGTCCTTTGGAAACGTTATGGTGGATACCTTCAAGGAACTCGAGCGGGCCGAACTCGGCGCACGTCGGCCGCTGGCATCGATTCTCGCTGCCGCTCGCTTCAACGCCGACGGCCTGATCCCCGCCATCGCCCAGCAGCATGACAGCGGCGAGGTCCTGATGATGGCGTGGATGAACCGGGAAGCGCTGGAGGAGACGCTGGCCACCGGTCGGGTCTGCTACTGGTCGCGTTCGCGGCAGAAACTATGGCGCAAGGGAGAGTCCTCCGGCCAGCAGCAGCATCTGCGCGAGGCCCGGCTAGACTGTGACGGCGACACCCTCCTGCTGAAGGTGGAGCAAACCGGGCCCGCCTGTCATACCGGGCGGCGCAGTTGCTTCTACGTGGCCCTCGAGGACGACTCGGCGCGGATCGCAAGCGAGCCACTGATCGATCCCGACACGCTCTACCAGAAGCCCTC
>SKVX01000315.1 GCA_007129225.1 Halomonas sp. | reverse complement strand
GCCAGATGCGTTTGATCCTGTTGGGCGCCCCGGGTGCCGGCAAGGGCACACAGGCCCAGTTCATCTGCGAACGCTACAATATTCCGCAGATTTCCACTGGCGATATGCTGCGCGCCGCCGTCAAGGAAGGCAGTGAGTTGGGCATCAAGGCCAAGGAGGTCATGTCCAGCGGCGGCCTGGTTTCCGATGATCTCATCATCGCCCTGGTCAAGGAGCGCATCGCCCAGCCCGACTGCAAGAACGGCTTCCTCTTTGATGGCTTCCCCCGCACCATTCCCCAGGCCGATGCCATGAAGGAGGCAGGTGTGAAGATCGACCATGTGCTGGAGATCGCCGTGGCCGATGAAGAGATCGTCAAGCGTCTGGCGGGTCGTCGTGTACACCCTGGCTCCGGCCGGGTCTACCACATCGAATACAATCCGCCCCGTGAAGCGGGCAAGGATGATGTCACCGGTGAGCCCCTGATCCAGCGTGAGGATGACAGTGAATCGACGGTGCGTCATCGCCTGTCGGTCTACCATGATCAGACCGCACCTCTGGTCGATTACTACAAACAGTGGGCCGAGAAGGATCCCCAGGCGGCTCCCGCCTATCATCGGGTCGATGGCGTCGGCAGTGTCGATGAGATCACCGCTCAGGTGCGCGAGGCACTGGAAGGCTGATCCGAACTTTCCTCCGCTGCTTGTTTCTCCTGGCCCGCCTGTGCGGGCCATCGTCGTTTAGCGGTCGGCGGCGTATAATGGCCATCCACTTCTCGTCACGATGTCCACCTATGCCGATTCTGCTGGCCCTTGATGCCTCCTCGAGTGCCTGTTCCGCCGCGCTGCTGCAACGCCGTGAAGGCAGCGACGACGTATTGGTCTCACGCTTCGCGCTGACGCCCCGTGATCACACCCGCCGCTTGCTGCCGATGGTCGACCAGGTCCTGGCCGAGGCCGGCCTGACGCCTTCCGAGCTGGACGCCGTGGCCTATGGTCGTGGTCCGGGTTCATTCACCGGCTTGCGTATTGCGGCAGGCCTTGCCCAGGGCCTGGCCTACGGCCTGGATCGCCCCCTGCTCGGCGTCTCGACCCTTGAGGCGCTGGCCCTGGGAGCTCATCGCCGGCATGCGCTATCCCACATCATCACCGCGCTGGACGCACGCATGGGTGAAATCTATGTGGCGTCCTGGCGTTGTCACGATGGACTGACCGAGGCGCTTTCACAAGAGGCGGTCATGCCCCCGGAACGGCTGCAGCTGCCGACAGGCCACTCGGTATGCGACTGGGTTGGCGTGGGCAGCGGCTGGGCGCTGCGGGAGGCGATGTCGGACGCGATTCGTACGGCGGTGCGTCAGGGCGATACGGCGCTGGAGCCGGCGGCCGAGGAGATGGTGCTACTGGCGGCCCGTGCCTATGCCGCCGGTGAACGTCATGCCGCCCATGACGTCCAGCCGGTCTATCTGCGCGACCAGGTCGCCTGGAAGAAAAGTCGGTGAAGTGCATGGACACCGCATGTAGGGTCGCAGTGGAAGGGAACGTGCTGGCGCCTTTGGCTCAGCGGCTGGGCCTTCCGCTGGACGCGGCGGGCGATGCCGAGCTGGTATTGCGGCGCGAGGGCGGTGCCCTGGCTCTTTGCGGTGATGAGCGGCGCTACGGCAACCCCCTGGTGGTGGACTTCGTGACCGGCCGGGCGGCCCACCGGAGGCGCTTCGGCGGGGGTCGCGGACAGCTGATCGCCCGGGCCTGTGGCCTGAGTGGTGGTGTCACGCCCACTGTGGTGGACGCCACCGCGGGACTGGGGCGGGACGCCTTCGTGCTGGCGAGTCTCGGTGCCCGGGTGCTGATGATCGAGCGCGTGACCGTGATCCATGCGCTGCTGGAAGATGCCCTGGTTAGAGCGCGCAGCGATGCCGAGACGGCAGAGATCGCCCAGCGGCTGACGCTGGCCCATGGCGATGCCTCAAGGTATCTGCCTGAGCTGGTGGCCGATAGCGGCATGCTGCCGCAAGTGGTTTATCTCGACCCCATGTTTCCTCACCGCGAGAAGTCGGCCCTGGTGAAGAAGGAGATGCGGTTGTTCCGGTTGCTGGCCGGTGATGACGACGATGCGCCTCGCCTGCTCGAGGCGGCACTGGACGTTGCCACGCATCGGGTGGTGGTGAAGCGTCCGCGCAAGGCCCCGCCGATCAAAGGCCCCGCCCCCCGCCATGTCATCGAAGGCAAGACCAGCCGCTACGACCTCTACGTGCACCGCTCACTGGCTTGACCGGCGCCCCTTGGTCTGCCCGTTACCCACGGGTGACCAGTTGGAGGCGATGGCGAAGCTCGGCGTCGAACAGGGCCCGCGAACGCTGCGCCGCTTCGCGCAGACGCTGGTCGAACCATAGCCTGTCACTGGCTTCCCATACCCAGCCTTCGGCTTCGAGGCTGCGGATCAACCCGGCGAAGATATTGCGGTCGAAAAACTCCGGGGCGTCCCGACCCGAGAGCAGCGCCAGGCGTTCGGCCATCTGACGGCTGCGCTCTGTGAGATCGTCACGCCCCTGGCTGCCCGGCGGCTGGTCGAGCAGAATCGCCAGCAGCAGATAGCCGCGCTCCAGCGAGGGTTGCATCAGCCGCCCCAGCAGGTCGAGTTGTTCGCCGGCCTCCAGCTCCTCGGCACGATGCCAGGCTCCTGCCTCCTTTGTCAGCAGTCCCGCCTGGCCGAGTGCGTCGAGCATGGCCGGTAGCGTACTGTCCAAGGCGTTTTTCTCCAGGAAGAGTTCCCTGGCGAGTATCGGCCAGGCGGGCTCAAGGAGGTGGCGCAGGCTTTCCAGGTCGTGCTGCGGGGCATGCCGGAAGGCGAAGGCGGTGAGTCCCGCCAGGGCGAAGAGGTGAATCACGTTGTTGCGGTACCATACCAGCAGGCTGGCCTGCTCCGGCTTGGCTACCAGAATGTCGCCCAACGGATGGGTGCGGCGCTCGATCATGCCCAGTGCGATGACCTGCTCTATCCAGTCGCTCGGCTC
>SKVX01000182.1 GCA_007129225.1 Halomonas sp. | reverse complement strand
GCTCGAAGGAAGCGGTCGGCAAGCTCTTCAATGAGCTGGGCCCGCGTTACGCCGAGCGTCCGGGCGGTTACGTCCGTATTCTCAAGTGCGGTTTCCGCACCGGCGACAACGCGCCGATGGCATTCGTCGAACTGGTCGATCGTCCGATCGTCGAGTCCGAGGAAGAGGTTGCCGTCGAGGAGTGATCCCCGGCGGCTGGCCAAGCCCGGCAGTGCTGTAGCAGTAATACCAAAACCGGCTCCTCAGGAGCCGGTTTTTTTATGGCTGGTCCGTCAGCTGCGGCTTGTCCTGACCTTCCCTGGAACCGGACCTTCGCTACGACCAGTCCCCGGCGCTGCTGGTCACCATGTGGCTATTTGGATGTTGCCAGTTCAGCCTTCTGGCTCTTGGCCCGCTCCAGCAGCGGCTTGAGGAAGCGCCCGGTATGCGAAACCTCCATCTTGGCCACCTGCTCCGGGGTGCCCTCGGCGATGATGCGCCCGCCGCCGGAGCCGCCTTCGGGGCCAAGATCGATAACCCAGTCGGCGGTCTTGATCACATCGAGGTTGTGTTCGATCACCACAATGGTGTTGCCGTGGTCACGCAGGCGGTGGAGGACGGTCAGCAGCTGGCGGATATCCTCGAAGTGCAGCCCCGTGGTGGGCTCGTCGAGGATGTACAGCGTCTTGCCGGTATCGCGCTTGGCCAGCTCCCGGGCCAGCTTGACGCGCTGGGCCTCGCCGCCGGAGAGGGTGGTGGCGCTCTGCCCCAGGCGGATGTAGGAGAGCCCCACGTCGAGCAGTGTCTGCAGGCGGCGGGCGATGGCCGGCACCGGGCTGAAGAACTCCAGCGCCTCCTCCACGGTCATCTCCAGCACTTCATGGATGCTCTTGCCCTTGTAGTGGATCTCCAGGGTCTCCCGGTTGTAGCGCTTGCCCTTGCAGACGTCGCAGGGGACGTAGATGTCCGGGAGGAAATGCATCTCGACCTTGATCATGCCCTCGCCCTGGCACGCCTCGCAGCGACCGCCCTTGACGTTGAAGGAGAAGCGCCCGGGCTTGTACCCCCGTGAGCGCGATTCCTGGGTGCCGGCGAAGAGTTCGCGGATCGGCGTGAAGATGCCGGTGTAGGTGGCTGGGTTGGAGCGCGGCGTGCGTCCGATAGGGCTCTGGTCGATGTCGATGACCTTGTCGAGCTGGTCGAGCCCCTCGATCGTCTCATAGGCGGAAGGTGTCAGGGTGGTGGCGCGGTTCAGCTCCCGGGCGGCGATGGGCATGAGCGTCGAGTTGATCAGCGTCGACTTGCCGGAACCGGAGACGCCGGTAACACAGATGAACAGCCCCAGCGGCAGGGTGAGGGTCACATCGTGCAGGTTGTTGCCGCTGGCGCCGGTCAGGCGCAGCTGCTTCTCCGGGTTGCCGGGGATCCGCCAGGGGGGTATCTCGATGCGGCGCTTGCCGGAGAGATACTGGCCGGTCAGGGAGTCGGGGCTGGCCATCACATCCTCAGGGGTGCCCTGGGCGACGATCCGTCCGCCGTGCACGCCGGCGCCGGGGCCGATGTCGAGCACATGGTCGGCGGCGCGGATGGCCTCCTCGTCATGCTCCACCACGATCACGGTGTTGCCCAGGTCGCGCAGGTGGATCAGCGTCTTGAGCAGGCGATCGTTGTCGCGCTGATGCAGGCCGATGGAGGGCTCGTCGAGAATGTACATGACACCCACCAGGCCGGCCCCGATCTGGCTCGCCAGTCGGATGCGCTGGGCCTCCCCGCCGGAGAGGGTGTCGGCGCTGCGCTCCAGGTTGAGGTAGTCGAGCCCCACGTTGACCAGGAATTCCAGCCGGGCATGGATCTCGTTGATGATCTTCTCGGCGATCTCGCCGCGGCGACCGGGCAGCGCCAGCTGGCGAAAATAGTCCCAGGCCTCGCCGATGGGCAACTCGACGATCTGGGGCAGGGTGCGCTCGTCGATGAAGACGTGGCGCGACTCGAGACGCAGGCGAGAGCCATGGCAACTGGGGCAGGGGCGATCCGCGATATAGCGCGACAGCTCCTCCCGGACCATGCTGGATTCCGTCTCGCGGTAGCGGCGCTGCATGTTGGGCAGCACCCCTTCGAAGGGGTGCTCCCGGGTGACCTTGCGGCCGCGGTCGTTGACGTAGCTGAAGGCGATCTCGTCGCTGCCACTGCCATTCAGGATGACCTCCCGCTCATGGCGGGCCAGCTCCTGCCAGGGCGTCTCCAGAGCGAAGCGGTAGTGGCTGGCCACGGCCTGGAGCTGGCTAAAATAGTAGACGCTACGACGATCCCAGCCCTTGATCACGCCCTCGGCCAGTGACAGCTCCGGGTGGCTGATCAGCTTGTGGGGGTCGAAGATCTGCTGCACCCCCAGGCCGTCGCAGGTGGGGCAGGCCCCGGCCGGATTGTTGAATGAGAACATCCGGGGCTCGAGTTCGGCGATGGCGTAGCCGCACACCGGGCAGGCGAAGCGCGCCGAGAAGATGATGTCGTCGGCCTCGCCGTCCATGAAGTGGACCATGGCGATGCCGTCGGAGAGGCCCAGGGCCGTCTCGAAGGACTCGGCCAGCCGCTGCTCAAGGCCCTCGCGGACCTTGATGCGGTCGACCACCACGCTGATGTCATGCTTCTTGTTCTTGTCCAGCGGGGCTATGTCGTCGAGTTCGAGCACCTGGCCGTCGATCAGGGCGCGCACGAAGCCCTGGGCGCGGAGCTCCGCAATCAGCTGCAAGTGCTCGCCCTTGCGCCCCTTGACCACCGGGGCCAGCAGCATCAGCTTGCTGCCCTCGGGCAGGGCCAATACCTGGTCGACCATCTGCGAGATGGTGCTCGCCTCGAGTTCCTCGCCATGCTCCGGGCAGCGCGGTGTGCCGGCCCGGGCGAACAGCAGGCGCAGGTAGTCGTAGATTTCGGTGATGGTCCCCACGGTGGAGCGGGGGTTGTGTGACGTGGACTTCTGCTCGATGGAGATTGCCGGCGACAGGCCTTCGATATGG
>SKVX01000365.1 GCA_007129225.1 Halomonas sp. | reverse complement strand
TACGACGACGTCGAGCAGCCGCAACCCGACGCTATCGACGAGTCGTCCGTGGTCTCGGATGGCAACGTCCTCCGGTTCTCGGTCGAACCCGGCCTCTCCGACGGCGACTACAGCGCCGACTTCTATGCGGACGGCACCTATCTCGGGTCAGCGACGTTCTACGTCGGCGATGACTACGCGAACCTGCAGACCAGTCTGGTGCTCATCCAAGGGCACGTGCTCGGCACCGACGATCAGGGGATCGCCGGCATCTGCGTCTCGGGCGACGCGGAACTCGACGACAGCTACGGCTGGGCGTCGGACGTGACCGGGGATGATGGCGCGTACCAGCTCCCGATGATCATCGCCGGTGAGGGCGACGCCGCGAAGGGGACCGTGAGCCTCTACGACTGCGACTCGACCCGTCAGGCCGCCGACGAGATCTATGTCAGTCAAGGCGATTCCTGGGTGGACTTCGGCGATCTCGAGGTGTGGGAGCCCAACGTGTACGACCACGCGATGGTCCAAGCCGCCTACGTCGACGTCACCGTCGAGGACCCCAACGGCGTGGAGCTCGAGGACTGCAATCGTCTCGCCGGCCCGTTCCCTCCAGGCGACCAGACCGTGCACGTGAGAGGGTGCGAGAGTGATGGCGTCGAGTACGCCGACGTCTTCGTGGGCAACACCCGCAACCCGGAAGCAGCAGAGGTGCTCACCCTCGACGAGGGCGACCGGCTCTCGCGGACGGTCACCGTCCAGCCACGGGGCTACATCGCCGGAGAGATCACCGATCTGGGCACCGGCCAGGCACCCACCTCCTGCGTCCAGGTCTACGAGCGCGTCGACGGTGTGCGCGGTTTCGCCTCTCAGCGTGTCCACCCCACTGGTGACGACGCCATGTTCGAGCTCCCTGTGGCCGCCGGCGAAGCCGTCGTGGAGTTCGACGCATGCACGTGGTTCGGCGACGCAGAGCCGTTCCCGTACATCCCGGAGTTCTACGACGACAAGCCCAGCCTCGACCAGGCCGACCCG
The DNA here is from genome assembly GCA_007129225.1 of Halomonas sp. Classification (GTDB taxonomy): domain Bacteria; phylum Pseudomonadota; class Gammaproteobacteria; order Pseudomonadales; family Halomonadaceae; genus Halomonas. Next base: position 1,984 of record SKVX01000365.1, on the reverse strand, counting down.
GTCACCGTCACCGCGGGGTCGGTCGTCAGCGGCATCGATGCCGCGCTGACCCCCGACGACGCCGCCTTCTCGGACGTGCTGGCGGACCATCAGTTCTATGAAGAGATCAAGTGGCTCGTCGACCGCGGCATCACCAGCGGGTTTGCCGACGGCACCTTCCAGCCGACCCGGTCGGTCTCGCGGCAGGCGGCCGTCGTGTTCCTGTACCGGCTCGCCGGCGAGCCCGAGGGGGAGTACTCGAACGAGTTCTCGGATGTCTCGCCGGATCATCCGTTCCACGACGAGATCTCATGGGCGGTCCAGGAGGGGATCACGAGCGGGTACGCCGACGACACGTTCCGTCCCAACAACGACGTGACTCGTCAGGCCATGGCGGCGTTCCTGTATCGGGTGGAGCACTGATCCGCGAGCAGGACGGACGCCTCGGGGACGACGTGCTCGCTCCCGAGGCGTCCGTCCCGGGCTCGACGTTGCTGCAGATCGTGGGGCGTTCGGCCCACATGACGCCGACGTCATGACTAGGGTCGGAGCGCGCTCGGGGGAGGGAGACCTCCGGGGAACGCCAACGGGAGGGAGCACCCCATGAGGACCGGAGCACTGTCACACGGGCCAACACCCATGCGGGTGACGGTCGTCGGCCTGGCCCTGCTGGCGCTGGTCGGCGCCCTGCTGGTCGCCGCCAGCCCCGCCGGCCCCGCCACCGCTGCCGACGAGGACGAGCCACCCACCCAGTATCCGTTCGCCTGCACCGCGCAGGACCACGGGCTCGAGCTCATCGTCGACAACCACGACACCGAGGGCACCCCGGTGCGCGACGACGACGGCGACATCATCGGCTACAGCCGCGACTGCGAAGCCGAGACCCGCTTCTGGTACTACGCCGTCGACGAGGACGGGCAGCGCCACGTCGTGCGTGACCACGACGAAGGCCCGATCGGCGGGAACCTCGACGACATCGAGGACCGCATGGCCGACGAGGCGTCGGTTGCCACCACCGAGCTCACCGACGGCAGCGAGGTGCCCTACCTCATCCGCCACGAGCGCGGCACCATCAACCGGTTCATCTACTCCACCTCGATGCTGACCACCGTCGACGAGATCACCGACGGCGACCCCGAAGATCCCGACCGCGACCACTGGAACGGGCGACTGCTGTACCAGTTCCAGGGCGGTGTGGGCATCGGTCACTCCCAGGGGCGCTACGACGACCGCGGCATCACCGGGCGCCCGGACCGGCTGGCCAAGGGCTACGCGGTGATCTACTCCACCGCCACCCGCACCGGCGACCACTACAACCTGCTGCTCGGTGGCCGCACCGCCGAGATGGTCAAGGACCACTTCGTCGACACCCACGGCGAGCCCGACTACACGGTGGGCATCGGCGGCTCCGGCGGCGGGATCCAGCAGTACGTCTACGCCCAGAACCACCCGGAGCTGCTCGACGCAGCCATCCCCCAGGCCAGCTACCCCGACATGACCACCCAGGCCATCCACGTCGGCGACTGCGCCCTGCTCGACCGCTGGATGGACCTCGAAGCGGACGACACCGAGTTCTGGGCCGACTGGGACAACCGCCAGCTCATCCAGGGGCTCAACTCGATCGAGGGCTACCTCGGTTCCACCGCGCAGGGGCTCAACCAGGCGCGTGACCTGCTCGAGTCGCAGTTCGGCATCGAGCGGCCGCGGCAGACCGGCTCCTCGGAGTGCCTGGAGGGCTGGCTGGGCCTGTTGCCGCTGGCGATGAACCCGCTGTTCGGCAGCGAGTCCAACTGGGACCTGCTCGGCGATCAGGTCGACGACATCGAGCGCACCCACTGGGACGACGTGCGCGAGGCCTACGGCACCGATCCCGAGACCGGGTTCGCCCGGGTTCCCTGGGACAACGTCGGCGTCCAGTACGGCCTGCAGGCGCTGACCGACGGCGAGCTCACCCCCGAGCAGTTCCTCGACCTCAACGCCCAGGTCGGCTCCTGGGTCGAGGTGG
>SKVX01000012.1 GCA_007129225.1 Halomonas sp. | reverse complement strand
TCGTTGAGCCTGACCAGAATACCCAGGTCCCGCTTGAGTGCGTTCCAGGTGTCGGCGCGCAGCTGTGAGATCTTGTGATAGAAGCCCAGCGCCGTATAGGCCGTTTCGGGCACCGTATAGGACGATTCGGATTGACTGGTCTCTTGCATGACGACACCCCATCCCGTTCGTTATCGATTGTTGTCGGCTGGCCAGACAGTGCCCGATAGCCTCAGCCGGTATTCAGGCCGCGCGCGCCATAGCGCACGGTCAGTTGCTGCTCCGGAAAATGCTCAAAGGAGAGCTTCAGCCACATGCCCGGCCAGTGATACTGGGCATGCCCCGCCCGGGGCCGGTAGACCGCGGTGTAGACGGTACCCAGGCCGCGCCGGTAGTCGTGGCGAAACAGCGGCGGCGAGAAGAACGCCGAGACCAGTCGCTCCTCGGTAGTGCTCTCGTCGTCCACCAGGATCGACAGCTGGCGCTCGCGAATCAGGGTCTCCGAGGCCAGGGCATGGGCGTACCACTCGATCTTCTTCTGGTGGTTGGTGGCCACCGGTACCCGGCGTATGCTGGCACGCTGGTCCGGAGCAATCATCGCCGTGACATAGCGCCCGGCGGCGTCGGCCACGGTGATGTTGTAGGCCATGTGGGTCGGCACCCGGGCCAGCACGGCGGCGGCCTCCGGCACCGTTTCACAGAACTCCAGGATGTAGCGCAGGATGATCGGCGCGCCGAAGCCCTCCCCCACCACCTTGCGACCGCCGAAGGCCAGCGATACCGCCAGGCCGCTGTCGTTGATCCCATCGAGCACCCCCCAGAGGCAGTCGGACATGGCGATCACGCCGCGCCCGTTCCAGTTGGTGTAGAGGATGGTCCCCTCGCAGAGCTCCGGCGGATAGTCGTAGTTGCGTGCCAGCACGGTGATGTCGCTTCGCGCCAGCACTGCCTGGGAGCAGCCGGTGATATAGGGCGGTGGCCGATAGAGGCTCAACAGTCGTGAGGCCAGGTCGCCGCCGCCGGCCAAGTCGCAAAGGGCCCGGTAGGTATCCAGCAGTTCCGGCATGTGCTGGCGCAGGGCGTTGTAGCAGGCCAGATAGGCCGGACGCTCCCGCTCGCCCTCGGACAGGTACCACTGCTCATAGGCCGGCCAATGGTAGTCGAACAGCGACTGCCACTTGGCGCCCGGGCTCTCCTCACGGACGGTGCGGAAAATCAGCGTCTTCTCCATATCAGGCATTGCGCCACCACAGGGGCGCTGCTCCACTCCGCTCAGAGAATCTTGAAGTTGCCGCCACCGACGGCGTGGCTGACGGCCACCTCCTCCACCACCGGATCCTGCAGCGACTGGCCGGCATACTGGCCGCGAATGCCGTCGATCCAGGCACGGGCGCGCTCGGTGAGCTGGAAGTCGTCATCCATCAGCCGGCCTCGGGTAATCAGGATGCCGAGGTCAGCCCCCTCGTAGCGGAAGTCACCGGCGCCGCTGATGCGCAGGAAGAAGCCTTCCCGGTCGTTCTCGGCGGCGTGGGGGTGGTAGCTGTAGTGGTCGTAGCCGATGCTGCCGTCCTCGGCCATCTTCCACACGCCGGTACGCGGGGCCTGGGTGAGCAGGTCGACACTCTCGTCGGTGTGCTTGATCACCAGCTGACTCCAGCTGTCGACACTGTCGGGGTGAGACCAGCGGTGATTGATCTCCTCGATGTCCAGCTCGAAGTCGAGATCGGAGAACTCCAGCAGGTGGAAGAGGAACAGCGGGATGTCGGAGTGGGCGAAGGCGGCCACGTTGGTCAGCGAGCTGGCCCCGGTGACCCGTGGGTTAAGCTCGCCCAGGTAGACCTCGCCGTTGTCCATGTCGATCAGAAAATCGAGCTCGAAGTAGCCGCGGTAGCCCTCTTCGCGCAGGGCCTCGCCGAACAGGAAGGTGTACTCACGGGCCTTGTCGCGGATCTCCTGGGTGAAGGCGCCGGCGAACATCTCGTTGCCGCACCAGCCACCCTTGTAGGGGGTCAGCGTCTTGAAGCCGACCAGCTCGGTCATCAGCGGCCCCACCACCGTGCCGCAGCGGGTGGCACAGGCCTCGATGGCCGAGCCGCGGCAGTTGATGCGCTTCATGATCTTGACCTCGGGCTCGGCCTCGATCTCCTCGGCGTGCTTGTAGTAGTCCTCTTCGCTGGCGATGAAGAAGGTGGTGTGACCGGAATCGCCGAAGGCGGTCTGTACCACCAGGTCATCGCCCAGTTCGCGGCTCACCTCGCACAGCTGCTGGTAGCTGCCCACTTTCGCCAGCACGTTGGGCACACTGGGCACGCCGGCCTTGTTGCCGATGCGCACCGTCTCGATCTTGTTGTCCATCCGCTGTCGGAGGTTCGCGGGGGGAAAGGCGACGCGAAGCCCCAGCTGCTTGCACACCTCCTCGGTGTGCTCGTCGAACATCAGGAAAGCGGCCACACCGGCGCTGTCGCCGGAGGCCCGGGACTGGATGAAGTCGATGACCTCCTTGTGCTCGAGCAGGTAGTTGTTGATGTCTTCGATGCTCTCGAAATCCCGGGGAAACTTCTCCTTGGGCACGAAGACGTTCCGCTGCTGGCCGTCAAAGCAATCGATGTAGTTGATATGGCGGAAGTTGCCCACCCAGTCACCGATGCCGAGCAGGTTGAAGTTGGTTGCGGAGATGAAGTAGATCGGTTCCTTGTTATTGAGGAAATGGCGGCGAACGTCGGCAATGCTTGTTATTTTGCGCATTTTTGTCGCTCCATCAGTGGAAGAACCCGCCTGCGGAGCGGGTCTGGCAGAGGGCGGCGGGGTAGAGCCCACCACGGGGGCCTGGCCGAACAAGCGGCGCAGGGCACGAATCAATGACTCCAGCATGGCTCTCTCCCTTGGCTCTTGCCGCCGCTACTGGCGGCTCAGTACTCCTCAACGTCGGCGCGAAGAGGCTTGGCCAATGGGCCTAGGGTATCCAGGAATGCCGTGGAACCGTTCTCGCTGCGGTACACGGAGAAGTCGACCCGGCG
>SKVX01000420.1 GCA_007129225.1 Halomonas sp. | reverse complement strand
GGCTAGCTGGGGGGATTGCCACCGGGATGCTACTGTCATCGTATCAGGCTGCCGAAATCGAACCGAATGCGGCCAAGGTCAGCGTTACCTGAACAGCGAGGAGAGGACATGGGCGACACGCTTCCGAGCGCTGACGATGTGCTTGGCTACTGGTTCGATGAACTGAGCCCCAGGCAGTGGTTTCGCAAGGACATCGCGCTGGATGCCCAGATCGGCCATCGTTTCTTCGGCCTGCACCGGGCGGCCGCGGCGGGCGAACTGTGGGCCTGGCGCCAGTCGGCCTCCGGCCGGCTGGCCGAGATCCTTGTGCTCGACCAGTTTTCCCGGAACCTGTACCGCGACCTGCCGGGTGCCTTCGCCCAGGATCCCATGGCACTGGTGCTGGCCCAGGAGATGGTGGCTCAAGGCCTGGACCAGGAGCTCGACGTCAGCGAGCGTGCCTTTCTCTACATGCCCTACATGCACAGCGAGTCGCTCAAGATTCACGACGAAGCGCTACGCCTGTTCGACCAGCCGGGCCTGGAAGACAACCTGGACTTCGAGCGCCGCCACCGGGACATTCTCCTGCGCTTCGGCCGCTACCCCCACCGCAATGCCATACTGGGTCGCGAGTCGAGCGGTGAGGAACTGGCGTTTCTCATGGAGCCCGGCTCGTCGTTCTGAGCGACGCTTTCCCGTGGCCTCGTACTGAGGCACCATTGGGAACATCCGAGCATTCGGGCATCACAACAAGGAAGGAGAGACGATATGGGTTTGATCGCTTGGCTGATTATCGGTGGTCTCGCTGGCTGGATTGCCGGCAATATCATGCGTGGCGGCGGCTTCGGCATTCTGGCCAATATCGGCGTGGGTATCGTGGGCGCGGTGATCGGCGGGTTCCTGTTCAGCCTGCTGGGGCTGCAGGCCGGAGGGTTCATCGGTTCGCTGGTGACCGCGACCGTGGGTGCCGTGTTACTGTTGTGGATCATCTCGAAGGTCAGGGAGGCGTAGCGCGGTAAACGTCCCTGACTGGAAGCGAGAAGGCCCGGTAATTTCCGGGCCTTTTTGCGTCTGCGGCGTGCGCTCGGTGGCAAGCGGTAGCTGGCTGGCTAGAAGGTATAGCTCACGCCCTCCACCGCCACCGGATAGACGGGCCACTCGCTGATATAGAAATCGCCAGGCAACATTCGACCACACACCAGTGGTCCCCATGACGGCACCCAACATGACGCGGCTGTCGTATGCCTGGGTTTGCCACTAATCGACGATAAGGCTATGACGGCTTGAATTAAAACGCCCCGCCGGCGAAAAAGCCGGCGGAGCGCAGTTCCGATCAGGGCTTGAAGTGTCAAGCGGTGGCCTTGCTGCCCACCAGTTCCTTGAGCGACGCTTCGACGATGGCGAGGCCTTCTTCCAGGATTTCGTCCTCGATGGTGACCGGCATCAAAAAGCGGATGGTGTTGCCGTACAGGCCGCAGGAGAGCAGTACCAGCCCCTTGTCGCGGGCCTTCTTGCACAGCGCGCCGGCCAGGTCGGCATCCGGGGTGTGGTTGGCCTTGTTCGAAACCAGGTCGATGGCGGCCATGGCGCCCATGTTGCGGCCGTTGTCCACGCAGTCGAACTCCTGCTGCCACTGGGCGAAGCGTTTGGCCAGCTTGTCGCCCAGCGCCTGGCTCTTCTCGAGGATGTTCTCCTGCTCGAAGACTTCGAGCACCGCCAGGGCCGCTGCACAGGCGGTGGGGCTGCCGGTATAGGTGCCACCCAGGGAGTTGGGGCCGGAGGCATCCATGTGCTTGTCGGTGCCCACCACGGCCGAGATCGGCATGCCGTCGGCCATGCTCTTGGCCATGGTGATGATGTCCGGCTCGACGCCGCTGTGCTCGATGGCGAACATCTTGCCGGTGCGCCCGAAGCCGCTCTGGACCTCGTCGACGATCATCAGCATGCCGTGCTCGTCGCAGATCTCGCGGATCGCCTTGAGGAAGCTGGCCGGTGCCGGATAGAAGCCGCCCTCGCCGAGCACCGGCTCCAGCACGATGGCGGCGGTGTCCTTGGGGTTGGCGTCGGTCTTGAGCGCCATCTTCAGGCCGCGCAGCGCTTCGTCCTCGCTGACGCCGTGATAGGGCACCGGGTAGGGGGCGCGGAAGACGTTGCCCGGCATGGTCCCGAAGTCGGTGGCGTAGGGTGCGACCTTGCCGTTCATCGCCATGGTCATGAAGGTACGGCCGTGGTAGCCGCCGTCGAAGCAGATCACGTTGTTCTTGCCCGTGGCGGCCCGGGCGATCTTGACGGCGTTCTCCAGTGCCTCGGCGCCGGAGTTGGCCAGCATGACCTTGGCGTGGCCGCGCACCGGGGTCACCTGGCTGAGCTTCTCGGCCACCCTTACGTAGCCTTCATAGGGCATCACCGTCTGGCAGGTGTGCATGACCTTGTCGAGTTGCGCCTTTACCGCCTCGACCACCTTGGGGTGACGATGGCCGATATTGAGCACGCCGATGCCGCCGGCGAAGTCGATGATGCGATTGCCATCGGCGTCCCAGATCAGCGCATTCTCTGCGCGGTCGGCGAACTGGGTCGCCGGGCTGGCGGCGCCATTGGCGACATAGCGCTGCTTGAGTTCATTGAGCTGTGCGTTATTCATCAAACCTGCCTCCTTGGAAAGACGTTGTGGGCGATCAAAGGCCGCCGACACAGACATATTTTAGTTCAGTGAATTCATCCAGGCCGTGGTGAGAGCCTTCGCGTCCCAGGCCCGACTCCTTGACGCCGCCGAAGGGGGCCAGTTCCGTGGAAAGAATCCCTTCGTTGATAGCCACCATGCCATATTCCAGGCCCTCCATCACATGCCAGATTCGCCGATAGTCTCGAGCATAGAAATAGGCGGCCAGGCCGAATTCGGTGGCGTTGGCCATGGCGATGGCCTCCTCGTCGCTGTCGAAGCGAAAGACCGGCGCCAGGGGACCGAAGGTCTCCTCCGTGGCTACCCGCATCTGGGGGGTGACATCGGCGATCACGGTGGGCTCGAAGAAGGTGCCGCCCAGGCCATGGGGCTTGCCGCCACAGACCAGCCGGCCACCCAGTTCCAGGGCATCGGCGATGTGTGCCTGGACCTTCTCCACCGCGGCCCGGTTGATCAGAGGTCCCTGCACCACGCCGTCGTCCAGGCCGTTGCCCACCTTCATCTGTGCCACCTTGGCAGCCAGCTTGTCGAGGAAGGCATCATAGACACCATCCTGCACCAGCAGCCGGTTGGTACAGACGCAGGTCTGGCCCGAGTTGCGGTACTTGGAGGCGATGGCGCCCTCCACCGCGGCGTCCAGGTCGGCGTCGTCGAAGACGATGAAGGGGGCGTTGCCGCCGAGTTCCATGGAGGCCTTCTTGACGGTGCCGGCGCACTGGGCCAGTAGGCGCTTGCCCACCGGCGTGGAACCGGTGAAGGAGACCTTGCGCACCCGCGGATCGGTGGTGAGCACCTCGCCGATCGCGGCGGGGGAGCTGGCCGTGACCACATTGAGCACGCCGGCGGGGAAGCCCACGTCCTCGGCCAGCTTCGCCAGGGCCAGGGCGGTCAGCGGGGTGGACTCTGCGGGCTTGATCACCACCGGGCAGCCCGCGGCGAGTGCCGGGGCACACTTGCGCGTGATCATGGCCAAGGGGAAGTTCCACGGCGTGATCGCCGCCACGACACCGATCGGCTCGCGAAACACCAGGATGCGCTTGTCGGCGCCGTGGCTGGGCAGTGTCTCGCCGGCCATGCGCTTGGCCTCCTCGGCGTAGAATTCCACGAAGGAGGCGCCGTAGGCGACCTCACCCATGGATTCGGCCAGCGGCTTGCCCTGTTCCAGGGTCATCAGCCGGGCCAGCGCTTCCTGGTTGGCCATGATGGCGTCGAACCAGGCCCGCAGCAGGGCCGCGCGCTGCTTGGCGGTCTGCCTGCGCCAGGCGGGCCAGGCGGCATCGGCCGCTGCCACGGCATCCCGGGCGGCGTCCGCGTCGAGATCCGCCACCTCAGCGAGCACCTCGCCGGTTGCGGGGTTGGTGACGGCAAAGCGATTAGGGCCGTCGCGCCACTGTCCGGCGATATAGGCCTTGTCGATGATCGAATCGGCAGGGAGGGGCATGGGGACTCCAGGGGTGTTGATTATCTTGTCGCTGGAGTGTGCATTATTTAAAACGACACGCCAAGCACTCCACTCTGCCATACCGTTATTTCCTGCCTCGGGTCATCGGCGTGAGCGTCGCTTTCCGCTACACTAGGCGCCGATTTCCTGTTGGCGCGACATGACCGCGCCCTTTCCGTCGCGGCTGAACGTCGAGGTGAGCCTTGGTCGATCCCCTTTATGCCTGGTGGGCCCAACAGCTGGTGCTGTGTGACTGGGCCTTCGAGCCCGAACCCGTTAAGGTCGAGGCCGATGTGGCAGCCTCGCGGCTGAAGGCGTTGGGTGTCACGGAGCGCGGTGAACTTGGTTGGCGCCTGATCGAGGCATTCGGTATCGACAGCCCCGACCCGGCGGGGCTGCTGGCCGCACTTGAACTCATCGCCCTGGCCGGCTCCGCCGGCTGGTTGCCCGAGTCGCGTGTGCGCAACTGGGCCCTGCGTCTGGCCGACGAGATCACCAGTCAGTACGCCAGCCTGGATGCCTGGCATGAAGCATTGCGCCATGCCAAGCGAGCCGAGGGCTGGGTTCGCGGTGACGATATGTTTGCCGAGGCGTGCGATGCCCTAGCGGTCCTGGAGCATGAAGGCGAAGGGATTACCTGGGACCGTATCACCGAATGGGTGGCGGGGCGGAGCAAGGCCCTGCCACTGTGGCCCGAGGCACCGGAGGAGCGGGCGTGGCGGCTGCGGGCTGCCTTCGCCCCAGTGCCGGCTTCGCCGGCGGGCGTGGCCGACTGGCCCGAGGCGAAGGTCTGGCTGCTGGAGTATTGGCAACTGGAGAGCCGTGAGGAACTGCTGCAGAGCCTGCTGTGGCTGGCAGGCCAAGGCCACCGCCAGGGCTGGGACCTGGATGCCACGCGCCTGTTGGCCTCTGACGGCTCAGCGCGTCAGGGCTGGCTAGAGAGCCTGTCCGGCAATGAGCGGGGCTATGGCAAGCTCATGCTGACGCTGGTGGAGCAGGGCGAGCCGCTGGAGTGGGCAGCCTGGGACTGGCTGCGACTGGTCGACCTCGCCTGGGCCGGGGCCTGCGTGGGATGGCTCGACGAAACGGAGGCACGCGACTTCGCCACCCATGGCGCCGACCTGATTCAGCGCCGCTACAGCGACTGGTCGGCTGTGGCGCGCGCCTATCAGCGCGGCCGCAGCCTGTTCGAGGGACGTAATCGCCTGATGGACATGCGGGCAGACTGGGAGTTGCTGCTGCAGTCGCCGGTCAGTCCCTGGCGCGTGCCGCTGCAGGAGCTGCTGGTCGAGGAGGTCCGGGCTGCCTCGCGCCATGCCATGTCCGCCTGGCGTCGCACCCCACGCCACTGGGTGCTGGCGTTGGCCTCCGTGCGTGAGCCCGAGCTGGGAACCCGGCAAGGGCCACCGATGGCGGTCACGGCCGAACGGCGAAATGATGCCCTTCGCTACCTGGATGAGACACTGGGACTGCATCCCGACGAAGGGGTGGAAGCCCTGTCCCGCTATTGGTTGCCCGCCCAGGCCCACCATCTCAACCAGTTGGCCGCCGATGCGGCCCACGAGGCCTTGCCCCGGGCCTCGACGCCTTTCGGCCGGCCCGATGCCGCCGACCTGGCAGTCCTGGTAAGCCTCCGGCAGGGCAGTCGTCATGCGGCTACCATCCATATGGCCGAGAAATATGCCTTCTACCTGCAGATGGCCATGGACAGCGAGAGCTTCGAACCAGCTGCCCTGGAGTCGCTTGCCGAGGCACTGCGAGGAAGCCTGTGTCGCTTCTATCCCGATATCCGGCGCCTGCTCGAGGCCTGGGCACAATGGGAATCAATGTTGCCCGAGGGCGAACATCCCCCGTTGGTAGCCGAGATACGATGGCACCTCGACGACCCCGGCAGTCCCTTTCACTGGCTGGATTGGAAAAGCTCCGAGTGGCAGGAGCCGGGGCCTCGCCCAACGCTTTCACGTTTTACCGCTATGTCACTGGTCGGGCCGCTCAACAGCGCCGCCTGGAGTGAGCCCCATGTGGAGAGCGCACGGGAAGCCGTATCGATTCGTGAATGGATCGACGGTCACTATGGCTTGCATGGCGAGTCGGAGCTGACCGAGTTTCTCGATTTTCTGCTCGAGGCGGGCGATCGGCAGGAGTACCAGATCAACTACGCGCCCTATACCCTCAATGAGCAGCGGCTCGCCTCAGAGATCGCGATGCTCGAGTCCGGCGACTGCAGCGAGGAGGATCGCACCCACCTCTTGCGGTTGCGGCGGGTTCGCGACAACGAGGATGGCTGCAACGAACTGGACATGACCGCCTGGGATCTTGCCCAACTGGTGGATCTGGCCATTGCAGGACGCCAGCTGGGCTGGCTGGACGCTGCCGCATTCAGCACTATTCTGGAACGGGCCCATGCTCTGGCCGCCACGCACTACAGCGGCTGGGAAGCCTATGCCCAGGGTCTCTATGCGGGGTTCTCCTTCTTCATGGGCGAGACGCCGGAGCGTGAGGCCTTCCTGGCCAGCTTCCGCCAGGCGCTGGTGGCCTGGCTCTCGGGTGCGCCTCCGCTGGCGGGACCCTGGGCGAGCCTGGACTTTCCCGGGGCTCGGCCGCGGCACTGGGCGCCCCTGCATATCGATACGCTGCCGGGTGATACCAGAACATTACATTAGGGACTCGCCATCTCATGCGAAGTGGCTTATAGTCGAAAAGTTTGTTGAAACGACTCCTTTTTTCGGAGTCTTCATCATAGCCAGCCGCCCATAGACCGCTCTGGCAGTGGTACAGGCAACAAGATGCCGCCGCACCACTACCACAGCGATTCGCTCGGGTCCGTCAGGTAGAGCCGATGCTCGACCCGGGAAACGTGCGGCTCAAGGAACGAGGAAGTCGCCAAGATGGTTGCCACGAGATCGAGTCGTGTCCTGATGCTCGGTGTGTCGCTGGCCCTGCTGGCCGGTTGCGCCAGCAGCACGAAACAGTCGCAAGGCGAGTTCGACGACTATTTCGCCCGTAACCTGCCCGGTATGCCGGCGTCCTGGAATCCCATGATGTCCCCGGTGGATAACCCCATCCTTCAGGCTCGAAGCCTGCACAACCCCCCGCCGGAGCTGGTGCGACAGGCGCTGCTAGCCCAGCACGAGCGCTGGGCCGGCACACCCTACCGACTGGGTGGTACCGGCGAGCGGGGGATCGACTGCTCCGCCCTGGTGCAGAACGTCTTCAGTGAGACCTTCCGTCTCGACCTGCCGCGCTCCACCGGAGAACAGGTGCACGCAGGATCCCCGGTGTCACGCGCGGAGCTCCAGGTCGGCGACCTGGTCTTCTTCCGCCCCCCGGGACCCTACGATCACGTGGGGATCTACGTGGGCGACGGGTATTTCCTGCATGCCTCCACCTCCCAGGGCGTAATGCTCTCCGAGCTTGACAATGTCTACTGGCAGCGCCACTTCTGGCAGGCTCGGCGGACGCTGGAACCCACTACGTTGGCGCGGCGTGTCGCCACGGCGGGCGAAGGCTAGGGAAACACTGCACAAATGCCTGCGTGAGCGAATCACGGCGTTGCGCGGTGCCGAAGCGTCGGACCGTCGGAATCCTCACATATACCCCATATGCTCCGGTTGACTCGAAGCCTTCGGCTTCTCGCTCCTTCGGAGCCATCCTCCGGATGTTTGTCGCTTCGCTCGGTTCTGTGCTCCGTGCGCCTTGCGACCCACAGGGATGTGGGAAGTGCGTTGGTTCGTCGGGAACGAACCTAGCCGCTTCATCTCGCTCGGCGATTTGTCCAGCATTTCCCTGGCGCGAGCCTTAAGGGGCCGGCGCAGGCAACTTCGTATAACGCCTAAAGCGAGTGTCGGTTAGCCTCGACGAATGCCACGAAGGCGCTTTCCGCCCGGGAGAGGTAGGCCCCTTCGGCCCAGGCCAGCGAGAGATCGAGCCAGGCCGGCGGGTCGAAGGAGACCGCCGCCAGTTCGGGTTCGTCGATCACCCGGCGCAGGAAGGTGGTGATGCCGAAGCCCTGTCGCACGATCGCCTTGGTCAAGGGAATCAGGTTCGACTGGAAGGCGACGTTGGCCGAGTGGCCGGTCTGTTGTGACAGGGCATCGACGAATTCCCGATGAAAGTAGCCGTCCTGGAACAGCACCAGCGGCTCGGCGAAGAACTCCTCCGGGCGCACCCCCTGCCTGCCGGCAAAGGGGTGGGTCCGTGGCACGCAGACCACCATCTCCTCGCGTACCAGCGGACGGCGCTCCATTCTCCCGCTCTGCTCGTCGTCGATCACCACCCCGAGATCAAGTTCCCCCGCGGCAATCATGCTCTGCAGTCGTCTGGCGCCGGCTTCCACCACGGTCAGGCGAATGCCGGGATGACGTGACTTGAATCCCATCAGCAGCGGCGGGAAGTAGTAGGAGCCTAGCATCGAGGGAATGCCGATGCGGACCTCGCCCTTGACCAGGCCGTGGAGCTCGCGCATGGCGAGGTGGGCGGCATCGGCGCGATCCAGCAGTTCGCGGGCGTGGTCCTGCAGGGCCTGCCCCTCCGGAGTCAGGCTGATGCGGCGGTCATGGCGATGAAACAGCGTCAGGTCAAGATGACGCTCCAGGTTGGCAATGGTCTGGCTGATTGCCGACTGGGCCACGTGGAGCTCACGAGCCGCGGCGCTGAATCCGCCACGGTCAGCAACCGTGAGGAAAACGCGCAGGGCGCGCAGGTCGAAGGGGAGTGACATGGCAAACTCCTGGTTTATGTCGGCATAAGGAAAACAGTTAATAAGAAAATGAGATGGAAGGCATCATTTTATTCTGTTTGTCTTATTGTAAGCCGCAAGCGATCATGCTCCGCAAGCCATCGCTGCAGGACATCGCATGATAACCGCACGTACTCCCGCCTGGTGGCGCGCCACCCTTGCGCTCTGCCTGGGCTCCTTTCTGGTCTTCGTCAACCTCTATGCCCCCCAGCCGCTGCTGCCGGAGCTGCGGGAGGCCTATGGTGTCTCCACGCTGGGCATCAGCTTGATCATGTCGGTATCGACACTGGCCCTGGCGGGGGCGCTGCTGGTCTTCGGACCGCTGTCTGACGCCATCGGCCGCGACACCATCATGCGGGTGACGCTGCTGCTGACGGGGCTTTGTTCACTGGCACTGGCCTTCGCGCCTAATTTCGAGAGCCTGCTGGCGTTGCGTGCGCTACAGGGGTTCCTGCTCGGCGGGCTTCCGGCGGTGGCCATTGCCTGGATGGGGGACGAGTTCGACCGCCCCGCGCTGCTCTCGGCGGTGGGACTCTATATCGGTGCCAACACCCTGGGGGGCATCGGCGGTCGCTTGATCGGCGGTGGGGCGGGGGAGCTGGGCGGTGCCAGCGCGGGATTTCTGTCCGTGGGCCTGCTCACCCTGGTCGGCGTCGCCCTGTTCTGGAAACTGCTGCCGAAGGCTCGGGCCTTCACGCCCCGGCGCTTCGAGCTGCGCGGCGCAGTGATCGACATCGCGGGACATCTGCGCCACCCGCTGCTCTTGGCGGCCTATCTTCTCGGTGGCATCAACTTCCTGATCTTCATCAACCAGTACAGCTACATCACTTTTCGCCTGGCCGATGAGCCGTTCGGCCTGGGCGCCCGTCTGCTGGGCATGATCTTCCTGACCTACCTGGGTGGTACCCTGAGCGCCATGCTGTCGGGCCGGTTGGCCGGCCACCTGGGCCAGCCGCTGTGCATGGTGCTGGGCATCCTGATCCTGCTTGGGGGAACGCTGGTCACACTGTCGCAGTCGCTGCTCTGGATCATTGTCGGGTTGACGATCAACGCCGTAGGCTTCTTCCTGGCCCACTCCATGGCCTCGAGCTGGGTCAGTCGCCATGCCGAGAAGGCGCGGGGAAGCGCCTCTGCGCTTTATCTGGTCTTCTATTACGTGGGTGCCAGCCTGGGTAGCGCCTGGCTGGAGCCCTTCTGGCAATACGCGGGCTGGTCCGGCGTGGTGCTGGGCTCCTGGCTGCTGCTCGGCGTGACCCTTGGCATCGCCGTCTGGTTATGGCGTCGGGAGCGTGCGGCACAACCCATCGGTGTCGCCGGCTGAACCGCCCACAGGGCTGCCTGACGCTCGGTTCCTTGGCTCAGGGCTGGCTTAGGCCGCCGGCCTCAGCGCCCCAGACCTCTTCCAGGCGTCGCTCACGGCCGCAGGCGGCCTTGTAGTACTGGTAGCGCACCGGATTCTTGAGATAGTAGCCCTGATGATACTCCTCGGCCGGATAGAACGACTCGAAGGCGGCGATCTCGGTGGCGATGTCGCGCTCGAACCGTTCGGCCAGTGCGTCCCGGGTGCTCTCGGCGAGCTCGCGCTCCTCCTCGCTGCCATAGAAGATGGCGCTGCGGTAGGCTTCCCCCCGGTCGCAGAACTGGCGGTCCACCGCAAAGGGGTCGATGTTGCGCCAGAACACATGCAGCAGGGTCGCGTAGTCGACCCGCCCGGGCTCATACTCAACCTTCACTACCTCGGCGTGGCCGGTGCCGCCGGCAACCACCTGCTCATAGGTCGGGTTTTCCACATCACCACCGCTGAAGCCGGATGTGGTCGCAACGACGCCATCCACCTTGTCGAAGGCCTCCTCGACGCACCAGAAGCAGCCACCGCCGAACACGGCCGTGGCGGTTGTCTCGGTGTCATCGCCCAGGGCGGGACTGGCCATTGCCAGCGGCAGTAGCGCGGGAATCAGCCAGGGGAACCGCAGAGGCATTTTCATAAGGTGCACTCGCTGTTGCAGGGGGATGTCAGCCTTAGAGGGTGCGCTCACGGCCGGGGTTCCGTCTACCGCAAGATAACCGAATCAATGCGGTAGTGTAGAAGCCGTGTAAGGATAGCGGGTGGGCGCCGACGCAAGAGGATTGTACGACGCGGTACAACGACTCGAAAAATCAAGGGAGTGGAGCTGGTGGCAAAGCGACGTCTGATATTGGTGGCAGTGATCGCCCTGGCGATAGGTGCCTTTTTCCTCAGTGGGGCAGCTGACTTCCTGACCCTGGAGAATCTCAAGGCCGAACAGGCCCGCTTCCATGCATGGCTGGCCGATGAGCCTGTCACGGTCATCGGGGGCTTCTTCGTCCTCTATGTCGTGATGGCGGCACTCTCGTTGCCGGGGGCCACCCTGCTGACGGTGCTCGGCGGTGCGCTCTTCGGCCTCGGCTGGGGCCTGCTGATCATCTCCTTCGCCAGCACCATCGGCGCCACCCTGGCGGCGGCGCTCGCCAGGACCCTGG
>SKVX01000285.1 GCA_007129225.1 Halomonas sp. | reverse complement strand
CGGCCTGGCGAGCGGTCCCGGTCCACCACGGATTTGATAGCCAGCAGCAGCTCCGGGGCCCGCTGGACCTCGTCCAAGGTCACACGCTCCGGCAAGCCTTCGATGAAACCGAGCGGGTCCTGTTGGGCCGCCTCCAGCAGGGTGGGTTCATCCAGGGTGAAATAGGCCCGCTCGGGCTCTATGCGCTTGGCGAGGGTTGTCTTGCCGACTTGCCGTGGGCCCAACAGGCAGACTACCGGGGTATCGGCGAGCGATTCCACGACACGGTCACGAATCAGCCGAGGTAGGTAAGACGTGGCCATGTCCAATCTCCAGCATCGTTCAGTTGCTGTTTATTGTAGCGTCCAATTGCGGGTTGTGTCAGCGTCCAATTGCAGGTTTGATCGCCGTCCAATTGCGGGTTCAACCGTCGTCCAATTGCGGGTTCATCCAGCGTCCAATTGCGGGTTGGCGGATCGCCCAAGCCGTTTCGCCATCATCCTCACAGCTCGCCACCGGATGCGATCAGCTGTCGCCATCTGGATACTCAAGTGCCTGAAATTCTCAAAGAGTGTGGATCATTAGCCGGTACATGAACCGTCTCCCTTCTGGTGATGTATAAGGTCTACAGCGAATCGGCAACCGGAGGATTCCCCATGGCACGCGAGTTCGATGCCGTGCTGCGCGGTTTCGACGACTTGCGCCCCGGCCAAGGCGTCGAGGTGGATACCGAAGACCGGGTGGTCGCCCGGTTGCCGAAGAAATCAAACTGGATGATTGATCACGATTAACCCTGTTGGGAGGGAAATGATATGCGAATACTATCTATCGGACTGTTGACCGGCGTGCTGGCCCTGGGACTCACAGGCTGTGGCACCACCACCGGCGAGCGAGCACTGAGTGGCGCGGGCCTGGGGGCGGCCGCCGGTGCCGGCACCGCGGCCATGACCGGCGGCAACATGACCAAGGGGGCGGTGATCGGTGGTGGCCTGGGCGCTGCCGTCGGAGCGGCCACCAACCGCGACGACATCGACCTGGGGCGTCGGCGTCGCTGATCTCTTGGAACAGGGGCAGGAGTGGTGAGCGGGTCAAACCAACTGGATCGGGCCGGGATAGCCTGCCACCGTTGAGTCTGCCGTGAGCAGCAGGATGCCTTCGCTTTCCGCCTGAGCGATCAGCATGCGGTCGAAAGGGTCGTGGTGGATGGGGGGCAGGTGGTGCACGGCCAGAGCATGGCCGCTGGTGATGGGTAGCTCGAGATAGCCATTATCCACCAGACCCCGGCGTAGCAAATAGGGGTCGACCCTGAAGTCCTTTCGGCCGAGGCCGGCCTTGATGGTGACTTCCCATATGCTTGCCGAACTGAACCAGAGTTCGTTGGATTCGTCGAGAAGCCGCGCACGTGCCGCTTCGGAGAGCTGTTCGGGTTGTGAGGCCGCCCACAGCAGCAGTTGGGTATCCAGCAGCAGGATCACGTGGTGGGCTCGCCTTCGAACTCGTCGGCGACGGTGTCGCCTCCCATGGTGTCGAAGTCCTCGGGGATCTCGAAAGCGCCTTTCAGGAAGCCCAGGCGCTGACTCTGACCGCTGGCCGGGGCATCCATGGGCATCAGCTTGGCGATGGGATGGCCTGCCTTGGCGATCACTACGGTTTCACCCTGGGCGGCGCGAGCCAGCAGACGTGAGAGATGGGTCTTGGCTTCGTGGATATTCACGATATCCATGCTTGGCTCCTGAGGCTAATAAACTAAACTAGGTTGGTCTAGTTTAGTTTGTCTCTCCAGAATCCGCCAACTTCCGTTCTGCCCCTTCCGCACGGTTGGTCGACATATTGTGCGCCGAGCGGACTGGTTATCCGAGGTGCTTGGCCACGGCGAAGCTCAATCCCGCGGCCTTCTCGAGGCCAGGAAAGTCGCGTAGACCGATGTCCACGAATACAGGGTCAGATCAGCTCTCTCCTAACGCCACTCCAGGTCCACCGCAATCGGGTCGTGGTCCGAGGAGCGGAAGGGGTCGGGGCTGAAGTGGGTCGTTGCATTGTCCGGTCCGTCGTAGCCGAGGAAAGGCGGCTCGTCGGCATTGATGGGCCAAGGGCGGACCTCCACGGTTGCCGCGGCCAGTTCGGGGCTGGCCAGGGCATGATCCAGGTAGCCTGACTCACCGCGGAACACATAGCTATAGCGGCGCTCCGGCGGCAGCTCTCGGGCTATCAGATTGACCAGTCCGGCGTGGGTCAGGGTACGGATCGGGTCCTCGGCGCCGTAGGCGTTCAGGTCGCCGATCAGCAGCAGGCGTTCGTGTCCCTCGGCGGCAGCGAGGCGGCCCAGGAAGCCGTTCATGCCCTGTGCCTGTTCCACCCGGCGCTGGTTCCAGCAGCCCTGGCCGCGGTCGATATCGCCCCTGGGCGGGCAGCCGGTCTTGGACTTGAAGTGGGCGGTCACCACGCCGAAGGCGGGGCCGCCATCCAGGCGGCGGAAGAAGGCCGCCAGCGGTGGGCGGTGATGGGTGGGGTCGTCGTCGGCATAGAGCTCGCTCACGGCCTCTACCCGGTCCGGCCGGTAGATCAGGGCGAGCTTGATGGCATCGCTGCCGCGGTTGGCATCCCCGCCGACCGCGCGATAGCGGACCCCGGTCCGCTCGCTGAGCTGCTCGACCAGGTCGGCCAGGGCGCGTGGGTCGTTCTCGACTTCCACCAGGGCCAGGATGTCGGCCTGCAGGCCCTCAACCGCCGCGGCGAGCTTGGCTCGCTGGCGTTCCAGTTCTTCGGCGTTGGTGGCGCCGCGCTGGCCCAGTGTTAGGAAGTAGTTCTCCACGTTGAAGGTCGCCACCCGCAGCCGCTCTCCCGGCGCCGGCAGCGGCCCCGGCCGCGGGTTGGCGTCCTCGAAGTGTGGCTCCAGGGTCGGGTGCAGGCGGTAGGCGTCGAAGGCGTGGGCAAGCACACCAGTCAGCCCCTCGATCGTGCTGCCGACACGGCGGGTGCCATCCTCATCCAGGTAGGGGATGGGGCTCGGGAAGGCGCGGTAGCT
>SKVX01000519.1 GCA_007129225.1 Halomonas sp. | reverse complement strand
CGCCGCGATACTTGGTGCCCGCCAGCAGGGCACCCATGTCCAGCGAATAGACCACCGCGTCGCCGATCACCTCGGGGACGTCCTCCTCGACGATCCGCTTGGCCAGACCTTCGGCGATGGCAGTCTTGCCCACGCCAGCCTCACCCACCAGCAGCGGGTTGTTCTTGCGACGCCGCGCCAGGATCTGGATGACGCGCTCTAGCTCATGCTCGCGCCCGATCAGCGGATCGATCTTGCCGATCCTGGCCTGCTCGTTGAGGTTGGTGGCATAGCCGGTCAACGGATTGGTGCCGCTCTCCGTACCGCCCTCTTCCGCTTCCTCGGAGTCCGGCGGCTGTGAGGAGGGGCTGTGACCATGGCCGGCCACCTTGGAAATGCCGTGGGCGATGTAATTGACCGCATCGACCCGGGCTACATTCTGTTGCTTGAGGAAATAGACCGCCTGGCTCTCCTGCTCGGAGAAGATCGCCACCAGCACGTTGGCACCGGTGACCTCGCTCTTACCCGAGGACTGAACATGGAACACAGCCCGCTGCAGGACGCGCTGGAAGCCCAGGGTCGGCTGGGTTTCACGGTCATTCTGATCCTCAGGGATCAGTGGTGTCGTGGAGTTGATGAAATCCTGCAGGTCGGACCGCAGCTTGTCGAGGTTGGCCCCACAGGCTCTCAGCACGTCGGCTGCGGAGGCATTGTCAAGCAGAGCCAGCAGCAGGTGCTCCACGGTCATGAACTCGTGCCGCTTGGAGCGGGCCACGGTAAACGCCGTGTTCAGGGTCAGTTCAAGTTCTTTGCTCAGCATGGCAGTCCCCTTCTCGCCGCTTAGGGCTTGCATCGGATCTTTCGTGGTCCGGCATCATCAACATCGGGCACAAACGCCGCCGTTGCAAGTCTCTTCCTCAACGACTGCCAATCTATTCCCGCTTAGACCATGTCCGGGAGTCAGTCCGCCGCCTCGATATCGCAGAGCAACGGGTGCTGACACTCTCTTGCATATTGATTGACTTGGTGACTTTTGGTTTCCGCAATGTCGCGGGTAAATATGCCGCAAGTGGCCTTTCCCTGGGTGTGAACCGTTAGCATCACCTGCACAGCGGTCTCACTGTCCATGCGAAAGAAGCTTTGAAGCACCTCCACCACGAACTCCATGGGGGTGAAGTCGTCATTGTGCAACACCACCTTGTACATCGGTGGACGCGCCACCTCGGGGTCAGAGGACTGGACGGCAAGATCGTCGTCCCCCTCTTCCCCGGGCCGCTCGCCGGGACGTGGCGGCCTGGTCATGCCGGAAGTACTGCCGACCAGCCGCCACGCGTTCGGGTCTTCTGTCTTGAACATAAAAGCCACTTACCATCTCGACAAGCCGGCCGCACCAGACATCTCGGAAATCCTTTGACGCCACAGGGCCGACAGGGTTCATGGTTCTGACGCAAATGGTTCTGACGCAAAAGGCCCTCGCCCGCCAAGCGGCGGACGAGGGCCCCGGATGCTCGCCGAGCCGTTTACATGTTGTCCGCGACGGCCTGGCCGAACTCGGAGCACTTAAGGAGTTTGGCATCGTCCATCAGGCGATGGAAGTCATAGGTGACCTCGCCCTTGGAGATCGCCTTTTCCATGCCCTTGAGGACCAGATCGGCAGCTTCGACCCAGCCCATGTGACGCAGCATCATCTCAGCGGAGAGGATCAGCGACCCCGGGTTGACCTTGTCCTGGCCGGCGTACTTCGGCGCGGTGCCGTGAGTCGCCTCGAACATGGCCACGGTGTCGGAGAGGTTGGCACCCGGCGCGATACCGATACCGCCCACTTCCGCTGCAAGAGCATCAGACAGATAATCGCCGTTGAGGTTCAACGTGGCGATGACGTCATACTCGGCCGGACGCAGCAGGATCTGCTGAAGCATGGCGTCGGCGATGACATCCTTGACGACGATGTTCTTGCCGGTCTTTGGATTCTTGAACTGCATCCAGGGACCGCCGTCGAGCAGTTCGGCGCCGAACTCATCCTTGGCGATCTCGTAGCCCCAGTCCTTGAAGGCGCCTTCGGTAAACTTCATGATGTTGCCCTTGTGCACCAGGGTCAGCGACTCGCGGTCGTTGTCCACGGTGTACTGCAGGGCCTGACGCACCAGACGCTTGGTACCTTCAACGGAGACCGGCTTGACGCCGATACCGCAGTTCTCCGGGAAGCGGATGTTGGTGACACCCATCTCCTCACGGAAGAACTTGATGACCTTGTCGGCTTCAGCGGAACCGGCCTTCCATTCGATACCGGCATAGATATCTTCAGAGTTCTCGCGGAAGATGACCATGTCGACGTCGCCGGGTTTCTTCACCGGGCTCGGCACACCCTCGAACCAGCGAACCGGGCGCTGACAGACATAGAGGTCGAGCTTCTGGCGCAGGGCGACGTTCAGGGAACGGATGCCACCGCCAACCGGTGTGGTCAGCGGGCCCTTGATGGAAACCACGTAGTCCTTGACGGCTTCCAGGGTCTCTTCCGGGAGCCAGGTATCGGCGTCGTAGACCTGGGTGGCCTTCTCACCGGCGTAGACCTCCATCCAGTGAATCTTGCGCTCGCCGTTGTAGGCATGCTGTACGGCGGAATCGATGGCAATCTTCATCGCCGGCGTCACATCGATACCGATGCCGTCACCCTCGATGAATGGAATGATCGGCTCGTTCGGCACGTTCAGGGTGTTGTCAGCGTTGACGGTTATCTTTTCGCCGCCTTCAGGTACGACAATTTTCTGGAACCCCATTGAGAACTCCCCTGTCTGGTCTATTCAGTGGAGCGCGGAGTATAGCATTCACCCGGACAGTCGGAGTAGGCTTGGCCTGATATTTGTCGACAATCTATGGTAGCAAGACTTTGGTCGAATGAGCTTTCTCTATCTGCTGCACAAGCCCTACCGCATGCTCTCCCAGTTCACCGACCGCCCGGCGGAGGCAGGGCGGTCGGGCGCTGGCGAGCGGCGCGCCACCCTGGCGGACGTCATCAACGTGCCGGGAATCTATGCCGCCGGCCGGCTCGATTACGACTCCGAAGGCCTGCTGCTGCTGACCGATGACGGTGCGCTGATACACCGCATCAGCGACCCTCGCCACAAGCAGCCCAAGACCTATCGGGTGCAGGTGGAGGGCAAGCCGAACGATGCTGCCCTGCAGGCGCTGCGCCATGGCGTAGAATTGAAGGATGGCATGACGCGACCGGCCAGGGTGCGGCGACTCGAAGAGAGCGGAATGCCGCCACGTACGCCGCCGCTGGATCCGAACCGCCACCCGGTAACAAGCTGGCTGGAGCTGACCATCAGCGAAGGGCGTAACCGCCAGGTTCGGCGCATGACGGCCCATGTCGGTCACCCCACCCTGCGCCTGGTACGCGTCGCCATCGGCCCATGGCAGCTCGACGGTCTCGCGCCGGGGGAGTGGCGCAGGGAGGTCCTGCACGCCCCACGCACCGCAACACGGCGCTCACCGCGCCGCAAAGGAGGTCTCCGATGAGCCGCTGGCAGCCGCATGTCACCGTGGCCACCGTGGTGGAGCGCGCCGGCTGCTTCCTGATGGTGGAGGAAGCCCCGGATGGCGGGCAGACGCTCTTCAACCAGCCCGCCGGCCATCTCGAACCCGGCGAGCGCATCCGTGAAGCCGCCCTGCGCGAACTTCGCGAGGAGAGCGCCTGGCAGGTCGGCATCACCGACTACCTGGGGCTCTACGTCTACGAAGCGCCCGGGGGTCAGACCTTTCACAGCCACGGTTTCTTCGGCATGGCCCTGGCCCACCTGGGCAATGAACTGGACCCGGCGATCGTTGCCGCGCACTGGCTCACCCTGGAAGAGATCGAAGCGCTGGATCGACAGGGGCGGCTGAGAAGCCCCCTGGTACTGCGCCGCATTCGCGACGCCTTGGCCAGCCGCTTCTATCCCATGGACGTCATCCACGAGCGCTGAGCCAGCGCCAACCGGAGCAGCCTCCGCCAGGGCGCCTGACGGCGTCGGTCGCGACGCAAAGTCGGAGCGCCGAACCGAGCGCTCCAACAAAGTAGGCGGCTTCCGCGCTGTAGGAGCATCTTCAGATCGCGACTGGAGACTGAAAGCCTCCCGGCGGCGTTGCCCATGACAACGATCACCGCCAACGTCAGCGGCCTCCGCCAGGGCGCCGGTCGCGACGCAAAGTCGGGGCGCCGAACCGAGCGCTCCAACAAGGCCGGTAGTTGCTGCCTACCATTTCATGACCAGCCGATAGAGCGACGGAATCACCAGCAGCGTGAGCAGGGTCGAGGCAATGAGCCCCGAGATGATCGCCCAGGCCATCGGCGGCCACAGCGTCGACTGGGTCAGGGTCAGGGGAACCAGGCCGGCAACGGTGGTGGCGGTGGTGAGCAGTACCGGGCGAGTGCGCCGAGCGACCGCCCCGACGATCGCCTCATCCAGGAGCATGCCCTGCCTGCGATGGGTATTCATCAGGTCGATCAGCACGATGGCATTGTTGACCACGATCCCCACAAGGGCGACGACACCCAGCATGGCGGTGAAGCCGAAGGGCTGGCCGGCCAGCCACAGGCCGGGAATCACGCCGATGGCCGCCAGCGGCACGGTGGTCAATACGATGCCCAACTGGCGAAAGGAATTGAACTGCGCCAGCAGGAAGACGACCAGCAACAGGATGCCGAACGGCAGGGTCTGGAACAGCGCCGTATTGGCATCCCCCGCCGACTCGGCCGCCCCGCCCACCATGTAGGTCACCCCTTCGGGCAATTCGAGCTCGGCCAGGCGCGGCTCAAGCCCGTCCAGCACGCCGGCATAGGTCTGCCCATCCGCCACCTCGGCCAGCACGGTGGTCATGCGGCGCAGGCCGCGATGCTGGATCACCGCCGGCTGCCATGTCGTGCGCAGGGCGGCGACCTCGCCGAGTGGTACCGTGTCACCATTGTCCGCGGTCAAGCGAAGTCCTTCGAGGGCGGACAGCGGGAATCGCTCCCCCTCCGGTGAGCGAACCAGAAGCGGCGCTGGTTCACGCTCGGCACGCCAGGTGCTCGCCTCGATGCCACGGCTGGCGCCGGCCACCGCCATGGCCACCTCCCGTCGCGACAATCCGAACTCGCCGGCGCGGGCATCGTCCACGTCCAGCCGCAGGGTCGGCAGGCCTGCGCCCAGGGTATGGCGCGCATCCCGCGCCCCTTCGTTGTCGCGCACCAGCGACAGAATGCGTTCGGCGCCTTCCACTAGCCGGCTGCGCTCTTCGGCGAAGACGCGAATTTCCACGGGGGCGGTGACGGGTGGCCCCTGGCCCAGGCGTCGTGCCACCACATCGGCCTCCGGCAGGCGCTCCGGCGTTACGGCGCGCACCCAGGCCATCAATGGGGCCAGGTCGTCGGCGTGCTTCGCCTCGACCACCAGCCGCGCCAGGTGGGGCTGGCGTGGTTGCTCGACCAGGTTGTAGTAGAAGCGCGGACCGCTGAAGCCGACAAAGAGGTGGACATCGGTCACCGTCGGCCGCTCACGCAGGTCCGCGGCCAGGACGCTCGCCTCATGGGCGGTGTAATCGAAGTGCGTGCCTTCGGTGAAGTGCAGGTCGATGACCAACTGGTTGCGGTCGGTATCGGGGAAGAAGTCATGGTCGAGCAGTGGCAACATGGCCAGTGCCCCCACCAAAAGGGCGACGGCACCGGCGAGTATGCCCCCGGACCAGCGCACGGCGAAGCGGCCGGCCCGCCGCCCGACGCCTGCCAGGCTGCGCCGCCGCGAGCCGCCGCCGGACTTGAGAATGCCAGCGGCAAAGACGGGTGTGACAAAGATGGCATAGAGGTAACTGATCACCAGAGTCAGCATCACCATCACCGGAATCGCCCGGGTGAAGTCGGCGGTATTGCCGCTGGAGAGCAGCAGTGGCACGAAGGCGGCCAGGGTGGTACCGGTAGCCGCCAGCAGCGGCGCGGCGAGCTCCCGCACCGATTGTGATACGGCCTCCGTCGCCGAGAGCCCCCGGTCGCGATGCCACTGCAGGTTCTCCACCATGACGATGGCGTTGTCCACCAGCATGCCCAGCGCAATCACCATGCCGGCCACGGCGATCTGGTGCAGGATGCCGCCCCCCATGGCATAGATTGCCAGGGCCGAGAAGGTCACCAGCGGCACGATCAACATCACCGCCAAGCCCAGCCTCAGGCCCATGGTCAGGAACAGCAGGACGCCGAGAATGGAAATGCCCAGCAGCAGCGAGAAACCGAGTTCGGCCAGCCGCTGCTCCACCCAGCGAGGCTGATAGAACATCTCCCGGATCTGCAGTGGCGCGTAGGCGGGACGCACCTCCTCGAGCAGGCTGCGCAGGGATTCGCCGAAACGGACGGCGTTGACTCGCTCATTGGACAGGATGATGCCCAACGCCACGGCGGGCTCGCCATCATGCCAGATGCGCTCGGTGGTGGGTTCCCGTGGCGACAGCCTGACGTCTGCCAGCTCACCCAGCGGTACGACCTCGCCGCGCCGCGTGTGAATCGGCGTCATGGCCAGATCCTCGAGGCTGGCAAACTCCGTCACGGGGTCGAGTACCACCGAGCGGCCGCCGCTGGAGAGACTCCCTCCCGCGGAGGTCAGGTTGCGGGCGGCCAGTTGATCGCCCAGCGCCCGGGCATCGAGGCCGGTCAGCTCCGCGAGGGCATCGTCCCAACTGACGACGACCTGCTGGCCGGGGTCGGCTAGCAGGTCGATGCGTGCAATGTCCTTGAGTCGAAACAGGTCCCGCCGCAGCCGCTCCGCTGCCTCGCGCAGCTCGAGCAGATCGGCGGAACCGGTCACCGACAGGACGATGCCGTGGGCGTCGGAGTCCCGGTCGCTGATCTCGGCCTCACCCGCTCCGTCAGGAAACTTCCGCGATGCTCGATTCACCGCGATGCGGATCTGCTCCCAGGCGGCGTCGGTGTCATAGACATGCTCGTGCATCTCGATGTTGACATGCGCCACCCCCAACCGCGCCGTGCCGATCAGTTCGTTGACCTCCTCCACCTGGGCCAACTCCTCTTCCAGCGCATTGAGGACCAGGCGCTCGACCTGTTCCGGCTCCGCGCCGGGATAGGCCACCAACACCTGGCCGAAGCGGTAGGGGAAGAAGGGATCTTCCTGACGATCCATGGTCAGCCAGGCGGTCAGCCCGATCAGTGCCAGCAGTGCCGTCACGGTCAGCACCAGGCGCCTGTATTGCAGCGTGGCCAGCAGCCACTTCATGGCAGCACCCGCACGGCATCGCCCTGCTGGAGGCGCCCCTGGCCCGCCACCACCACCCGGTCGCCGGGAGCAAGCGGAGCCTCTATCGACACCCAGCCGTTCCCCAGCCTCCCCGGCGCCACCGGAACCCGTTGCACGGTCCCGTCATCGGTGAGGACAAGCACATAGGGCACATGCCCCCCGGGGTCCTGCACCGCCGAAAGCGGCACCTGCAGCGATGACGCCATGGGAACGGAAAGGTGTACCTGCACCGACTCCCCGGGAGCCAGACTCGAGGCCGAGTCGAGCTCCACCACCACTGGCACCAGCGCCGTATCGGCTCTCCCGACGCTGCCGATCCGCCCCTGGAGGCGGTCTTCGTGCAATGCCGGCGACACCTGGGCCTCCATCCCCGGGACCAGCCGGGCGCCGAGCCTCACAGGGACGCGAATCGTCACTTCCACACCACCGATGCCGGAAAGCGCCAACACCGGTTCGCCAGCGGCCACGAAGTCGCCCGGCTCCACGAACAGGTCAGCCACATCGGCCGTGAAGGGAGCCCGCAGCGTCATCTCGTCGACCTGGGCCTGGGCTTCAGCACGGGAAGCCACCGCCTGTTCCCTGGCCTGGGCGGTGGCCTCTCGCTCCGACACCAGCCGGTCCAGCTCCTCCTGGGCGACCAGGTTACGCTCACGCAGCGCCCGGGCCCGCTCCACATCCCTGCCCAGCCTGGCGAGATGCACATCGAGCTCCCTCACCCGCCCCTCGGCCCCGACCAGGGCTGGTGCCAGGACGGGATTGTGCAGGCGAGCCAGGGGCTCGCCCTCCTCGACGCGCTGGCCACGCACCACGAAACGCTCCTTGAGGGTACCGGCGTGCAGGAAAGCCGGCGACACCCGCTCCCTCGGGCGCACGATACCGGAGAAGCGAAGCCACTCCTCGGCGGCACTGCTCCGCACCTGGCTGACACGCACGACGGCCCGGCTATCGATAGCCGCACTCGCTCCCTCGTCCGCTGCCGGCGTCCTGTCGCAGCCTGTCAGCAGCGTCAGCGCCAGCACTACCACCCACAAGCCCGCTCTTCGAATAAGCATCATCTGGTTGATTTCCTTTTCGACAAACTGGCCGACCAGTCAATTATCCGCGCAAAAACATCAGTCGCGAGGCAGGACGCCCTCCATGAACACCTTCAGGAAATCCTCGAGGAAAGCCTCGTCGGAGCCCATGCCCGGCCAGTGTTGATGGTGACACTTGGCCTCGAACCACTGGGTACAGGTCATCACGAAGACGGCAATCACATGGGTGGGATTGATATCCTGGCGCAACAGGCCTCGCATCTGGGTCTGGCGCACCCACTCCGCTCCCGCCCCGACGAGTTGATTGTCGAGTTCGCTGCACTGGTTATCCCCCTCCAGGTGAGTCCAGGCAAATAGCCGCACGACACCGGGGTTGTCGCGCATGAAGTGGAAGTAGGCCTCCACAGACTTGCGCAGCAGCCCGGCGCTCGGCTCGCCGGCCTCCTCAAGCATCGCCATCTGGGCCGTGAAGTAACGCTCGAAGGCACGATTCTTGACCGCCTCCCAGAGCCGCTCCTTACTGCCGAAGTGGTGATGGATCAGGCTCTTGGTAACGTCCGCCGACCGCGCCAGCACACTCAGCTTGACGGCGGAGAAACCCTGTTCCACGAACAGGACCTCCGCCGCATCGAGAATGCGCAGGCGAGTCAATTCGGGATCTCGTGTCGTCGTTGGCTTGTTCATGCCGGCAATGTAATGCTAACTGGCCGGCCGGTCAATACGCTTTGCGACTTACCGCTGCCAGCCATCGCGGGCGATGGTCGAAGCCCCACGGCAAGATAAGGTATAATCTCCGCCCATTTGCGGCCCACTCAACCGAGAACATCCATGACCGCCACCCCAGGCAAGGTGATCGTCGGCATGTCCGGCGGCGTCGATTCCTCCGTTTCCGCCCTGCTGCTGCTCGAGCAGGGGTATCAGGTCGAAGGCCTGTTCATGAAGAACTGGGACGAGGACGATGGCACCGAGTATTGCACCGCCAAGGCCGACCTGGCGGATGCCGAAGCCGTTTGCGAAAAGCTCGGCATCCGGCTGCATACCGCCAATTTCGCCGCCGAGTACTGGGACAACGTCTTCGAACACTTCCTGGCCGAGTACAAGGCCGGGCGCACCCCTAACCCGGATATCCTGTGTAACCGGGAAATCAAGTTCAAGGTGTTCCTCGAGTACGCCGAGATGCTCGGCGCCGAGAAAATCGCCACCGGTCATTATGTTCGTCAGGGGATCCGCAGCGGACGCCCGCGGCTGCTCAAGGGCCTCGATGCCAACAAGGATCAGAGCTACTTCCTGCATGCCGTACCCGAGGCCGCCATCGCCCGCACCCTGTTTCCGGTGGGTGAACTGGAAAAGCCCGAGGTGCGCGCCGTTGCCGAGCGCCACGGGCTCGCCACGGCGAAGAAGAAGGACTCCACCGGGATCTGCTTCATCGGTGAGCGACGCTTCCGCGACTTCCTGCAGCAATACCTGCCGGCCCAGCCAGGGGTGATCGAAACCCCCGAGGGCCAGGTCATCGGAGAGCATATGGGCCTCATGTACTACACCCTCGGGCAGCGCCAGGGGCTCGGCATCGGGGGGCTCGCCGACTACCCCGAGGAGCCCTGGTACGTGGCGGCCAAAGATCTGGAGCGTAACGTACTGGTCGCCGTGCAGGGCAAGCACCATCCGCTGCTTTACAGCGACAGCCTGGCTACCGAAGCGATGGACTGGGTGGCCGGCGAGCCTCCGGCCAGAGAAGGATGCTATACCGCCAAGACCCGCTACCGGCAGGCCGATGTGCCCTGCCGGATGCAAACCCTCGCCGACGGTGGCGTGGAGGTGCATTTCGACGACCCTCAGCGTGCCGTCACCCCAGGCCAATCACTGGTGCTCTACGACGGCGACATCTGCCTCGGCGGCGGCGTGATCCGCGCCACCTGGAAAGCCACGGAGCCAGCCGCATGACCGCAACCCCGATCCACCGAATCCCGGATTCACCCACCGCCCGACAGGCCCTGGCCCTGGCCGGCGTGTTCCAGGCCGCCAGCCTGGTCGATGAACTGGCGCGCACCGGCCAGGTGGAGCCGCGTGCCTGGGAAACCCTGATTCGAGCCACCCTGGATACCAACCCCGACAGCTTCGAGGCCATCTATGGCGGCCACCCCAACAACCTTCGGCGCGGCCTCGACGTGCTGGAAGCGGTGGTGGGGCGCAAGCAGTCCAACCCGGTGGTGCTGCGCTACGGCTTTACCCTGCTGCTGCTGATGAACAAGCTGCGCCAGGATGACGACATGATGGCGGGCCTGGGCCAGCGCCTGACTCGCATTCAGGGCCAGGCCGAGCACTTCGGTGCCACCCACGAGAATGTCATCGCCAGCCTCGGCGAGGCCTATCAGGAAACGCTCTCGACGCTGAAAACCCGCATCGTGGTGCAGGGCGACCCCTCCCTGCTGCAGAGCCGCATGATGCCCGAACGGGTTCGCGCCATCCTCCTCGCCGGCATTCGTTTCGCCCTGCTCTGGCACCAGCAGGGCGGGCGGCGCTGGAAGCTGGTTTTCCAGCGCGGCGCCCTGAAGAACACCCTGGATCAACTGGGCTGACTGCCCACTCCCCTCTCCTTTACCACCGTACCGGAAACCCGACCATGCAAGCCGCTCCCCTGCCCCTCTCAGCACTCACCGCCCTCTCACCCGTCGACGGCCGTTACGGCAGCAAGGCCGAGGTACTGCGCGAACACTTCAGCGAGTTCGGCCTGATCCGCGCCCGGGTCGTCGTCGAAGTCCGCTGGCTCCAGCGCCTGGCCGAGCAGCCCGGGATCACCGAGGTGCCGCCACTCTCCGCGGAAGCCACCGCCTTCCTCGACAGCCTGTTGCGCAACTTCGCCCTCGCGGACGCCGAGCGCATCAAGGCCATCGAGCGCACCACCAACCACGACGTCAAGGCCGTGGAGTATTTCATCAAGGAGAAGATCGAAGGCCAGCCGGAGCTGCATGCCGTCACCGAGTTCGTGCACTTCGCCTGTACCAGCGAGGACATCAACAACCTCTCCTACGGGGTCATGCTCACCGACGGACTAAAGAGCCTGCTGCCGGTGATGCACCAGGTCGCCGACGAGGT
>SKVX01000336.1 GCA_007129225.1 Halomonas sp. | reverse complement strand
CTGCCGCCATGGCGCGCGACGGCGACAAGCGCTTGGCCACCCTTACCACTCTGGCCACCCAGGTGGACTTCACCGAGGCCGGGGAACTGATGCTGTTCATCGGCGAGAGTCAAGTGTCCTATCTGGAGAACATGATGTGGGGCCAGGGTTACCTGGACGGTTACCAGATGGCCGGCGCCTTTCAAATCCTGCGCTCCAATGACCTGATCTGGTCGCGGGTGGTGCATGATTACCTGCTCGGCCAGCGCCAGCCGATGAACGCGCTGATGGCCTGGAATGCCGATATCACGCGGCTACCCTACCGCATGCACAGCGAATACCTGCGTCGGCTGTTCCTCGACAACGACCTGGCCAGCGGTCGCTACCAGGTCGATCATCGTCCGATAGCGATCCAGGATATTCGTGCGCCGGTCTTCGCCGTCGGCACCACCTCCGACCACGTGGCGCCCTGGCGGTCCGTCTACAAGATACACCTGCTGACGGATGCGGACGAAGTGACCTTCCTGCTCACCAGCGGTGGCCACAATGCGGGGATCGTCAGCGAGCCTGATCACCCGCGGCGCCGTTTTCGCCTGCGCACACAGCAACAGGGCGAGCGCTATCTCGATCCCGACACCTGGCAGCAGACCACCCCGGAGCAGCCGGGCTCCTGGTGGCCGGCCTGGCTGCAGTGGCTGGTGGCGCATTCCAGCGGCCAGGTGGATCCACCCGACCTGGGTAGCGAACGTTATCCGCCGCTCGAGGATGCCCCCGGGCGCTATGTGCTGATGCCCTGAGCCTTGGCGTCGATCAAGGTGGCTTGATGCCCCGGACGGCTGGTACACCATGGGCGACAATGGTTGTGGGCCTGAGGCGTGCGTTGTCATCCTCGTCGGCGGTGCTGGTTTTAGGGCTCGCGATAGATTTGATTCATTGGGGAGCGCGGCTAAACAGCTGTAAAAGGTGTCGCTCAGCCACACATCGAGGTCGTCTCTGCTGATGAATGTCCATGAACAGGAACGTCTGTTCGCGCTCCACCAGCTCAACCTGCTGGATACCCCGCCCAGCGAGAGCTTTGATCGCATCACCCGCATGGCCAGCCAACTGTTCGGGCTGCCCATCGCTGCGGTGTCGCTCACCGACGAGAACCGTCAGTGGTTCAAGTCGCGGGTCGGCGTGAAACACTGGGAGATCCCGCGCGACAAGGCACCCTGCGCCGAGGTTTCCGATTCCTCGGGCGTGGTGGTCATCTCCGACCTGCTGGCCTCATCCTGCTATCACGACAGTCATCTGGCGAAGATGGGCATCCGTTTCTATGCCGGCGCGCCGCTGCGTACCCGTGACGGCCATACGCTGGGTGCCATGTGCGTGCTGGGCGAGGAGCCTCGCCAGGTCACCGATCAGGAAACGGCAACGCTGCAGGATATGGCCGCCATGGTCATGGATCAGATCGAACTGCAGCATGCCTTTGGCCGGGTCGACCCGCTGACTGGCCTGGCCAACCGCAACCAGTTCGATGAGGATCTGCAGGATCTGGCACGGGACCTGCCGGGGGCGCGGCGGGTGGTGCTGTTCACTGAAGTGGTCGATGCCGGTGAGCTGAGCGCCCTGCACCGGTCCATGGGGGCGGCCTTTCTGGATGAGCTGGCCAGGGTCTCGGCCCGCTGTCTCAAGCGGACCATCGGTACTGAGGCGACGCTGTATCATCTCGGTGGATGCCAGTTCGTCCATCTCGTCACCGAGGAGGGCGAGGCGGCGCTGTTGGAGGAAGCGCTGCGCCTGCGCGGGGCATTGTTGGCGCTTGAATCTGCCAGGGCGGTGCCCGTGCTGGTAAGACCGACCCTGGGCATCGCGCCGTTTCAACTGGGGGAGGCCACGGCCGACATTCTGCGCAGCGCCCACGGTGCCTGCGTAGATGCCCGCCAGGCCCATGCTGGTGCCGGGGTCTTTTCCAAGACCCTGGACGCTCGCTTCCAGCGGCGGTTCTCGCTGCTGGCCGACTTCGGCCAGGCGCTGGAGGCTGAAGACCAGCTGTCCCTGGTCTTCCAGCCGAGGGTCTGCCAGCGCAGCCGCCAATGCCTGGGCGCCGAGGCGCTGCTGCGCTGGCGTCATCCTACGCTTGGCGAGGTGTCGCCGTCCGAATTCATCCCGCTGATCGAGCGTACACCGATGGCACGCCCGCTGACCGAATGGGTGATGCGCCAGGCGATCCACCAGACAGCCCACTGGCATCGTCAGGGCCATTCGCTGCGGGTCTCGATGAATGTCTCGGCATCCAATCTGGAGGAGGAGGATTTCGCCGAGCGGCTGCTTGACGAAATGGTGGGCGCTAGCCTGCCTCACGGGGCGATTGAGCTGGAACTCACTGAAAGCGCACTGATCGGCCAGGGGCAGGCCGCGTTGGGTCAGCTTGAGAGATTGATCGAGGCAGGGGTGCGAATCGCCATCGATGACTTCGGGACCGGCTACAGCAGCCTCTCGTACCTGCATGAAATCCCGGCCCATGTGGTCAAGGTCGACCGCTGTTTCATCAGTGAGCTAGGCGAGAATCCCCGCACCGAAACGTTGGTCAAGTCCATGATTACGATGGCGCACGACCTGGGCTACAGCGTCGTTGCTGAGGGCGTGGAGAATGCGCACGCCCATCAGCTGCTTGGCTCAATGGCGTGCGATGAGATTCAGGGCTACTACATCGCCAGGCCGCTTACGCCGGTAGCCTTCGAGGACTGGCTGGCACGCTGAGCAGAAGCTGTGTTGGGTGGCGCCCACTCGGCCGGGGGCCGAATGAGCGCCGGGTAGACTAAAGGGTCATGAACGGCATGGGCTCCTGGTCGGTGAACTGGTAGACCTCCCAGTCGCCCTGCTTGGGCCCTGGCATGCCGGGTGTGCCGATGGGCATGCCGGCCAGGCCGATTCCGCCAATCTTCGGACGCTCCTGGAACAGTCGCTCCACGGCATCGAAGGGGACGTGGCCCTCGATGGCATAGTCACCCATCAGCGTGGTGTGGCAGGAGCCCTTGCCATAGGGCAGTCCCACCTGCTGCTTGATCTTGCCGACCTCCACATCGTCGATGACGGTGACCGTCACGCCTCGCTCCTCCAGCTGGCGGGCATATTCGTGGCAGCAGCCGCATTGCGGATTCATGTAGAGCGTGGCTTCGTCAGGCATGGCAGCCTGAGCCGTGGCGGCACCCCCCAGCAGCAGGGCGGAGGAGAGCATGAGTGAGGTGATTGAACGGTTCATGAGCTTGCTCCGGTTGCGGGTTTGGCAGAAGTGAACAGGTACTTGAGCAGGGCGACGATACCCAGGCCCAGCAGGGAAAGGATCGCCAGCGGCATCAGCCAGCCAAGCCAGCTCATGTTGCCCATCAGGGCGAGGCAGTGGTTCATCATGTCAGTAACTCCTGACGAATGGTTGGGTGCCGGGCCTAGAGGGCCCGCTTTGCATTCGCTCAGGATTTAGGAGGACGCCGGGGGGGAGGCAAGCGGTGGGAGACCATGGCCAGGGCGGGCGCGAAGGCCGGGAAGGGCGGCTCGGCCACAGCTAGGACACCGCTACTGGGAAGCATGCTACAAGCTGAACAACGGGTGTCGTCCGTCGTCGTCGTATCGCCGCCGAAGAGCTGGGTCTGCGAGGCGAGCCCGCAGTCGATCTGATGAGTGTCCATGGCGGCGTGGCTATTGAGGCTACTTATCGCCACCAGCAACGCCAGCAGCATCGCCACCAGGCACTTGGTGCGGCGATACTGCAGATTGGTAGTGGCGAGTCGAGTCATGGTGCTGCCTCAGTGTACTTACCCTCATCATATATTGCCGTGGCGTGCGCTGTATTGATCCAGCGCAAATCACTGCTGTCATTCGTCACGATGTTGGTGGCCATGGCGGTGCATCAGGAAATGCATGCCGATACACAACAACATCGGTGCAATCAGCAGCCAGGTGCCGCCACCCAGGTTGCCACGCCAGAGGACGAACAGCATGGCGCCTCCCATCGCCACCAGGCAGAAGATCATCATCCAGCGGTGTAAATTGCCGGAGTGTCCGTCTTGATTCGGTGTTTCATCTGGTGCGCCGGTTGACGGTGCGCCAGTGGTTTTTGCCGGCTCTTCTTGCGCACGTCGATTGGAGGTTTGAGTTCGAATCATGAGCGGTCTCCTGAGGGTTGTTCTCTCGCATAGCGCCGCTTGAGCAGCAACGAGTTCCCGATTACCGAAAGTGAACTGGCCGTCATGGCGATGACGCCGATCATGGGGTGCAGCAGGCCGGCAGCGGCGATGGGGATGGCGGCCAGGTTGTAGCCGCTGGCCCAGATCAGGTTCTGCACGATCTTGCCGAAGGTCGCCTTGGAGAGGTGCATGGCATCTACCACTGCGGTGAGCTCGCCGCGTACCAGGGTGACATCCGCTGCCTCGATAGCGACATCGGCACCGGCGCCGATGGCGATGCCGACGTTGGCCTGCTTCAGTGCGGGGGCGTCGTTGATGCCGTCGCCGACCATGGCAACATGGTTGCCGTGCTTCTGCTGAAGCGCGCGGATGGCGTCGACCTTGCCTTCGGGCAACACGCCGGCCTGGACTTCATCGATGCCCACCTCGTCGGCCACGGCCCGGGCGGCACGCTCGTTATCGCCGGTGATCATCACTACATGAAGGCCGAGGTCATGCATGCCGCGGATGGCTTCGATCGACTCCTTCTTGAGGGTGTCGGCCACCGCCACGATGCCCATGGCCTGGCCGTCGGCGGCCACGATGACCACGGTACGCCCCTTGCCTTCGAGCTCATGCATGGCGTCATCCAGCGCTTCCAGACCCCGGATGCCCTCTTCCTGTAGCAGCAGTCGGTTACCGATCAGCACGTGGATGTTGCCGACCTTGCCGGAAACACCTCGGGCACCGGTGGAGCGAAACTCGCTGACATCGTCGGGCTTGACGCCACGTTCACCGGCACCATCCACGATGGCGCGGGCGATGGGGTGTTCGGAGGCATTCTCGACGCTGGTGGCGAACCGCAGCAACTTGTTCTCATCGACACCTTCGGCGGTAACCACTTCGGTGAGCTTTGGCTCGCCGCGGGTGATGGTGCCGGTCTTGTCGAGCACGATGACCTTGACGTCCTTGAAGGTCTGGATCGCTTCTCCGGAGCGGATCAGGATGCCACGCTCGGCGCCGATGCCGGAGCCGACCATCAGCGCCGTGGGCGTGGCAAGACCCAGGGCGCAGGGGCAGGCGATGACCAGTACGGCGATGGCAGCGAGGATGGCCAGCACAGGCGTGGCGGCTTCAGGATTGACCCAGGGCAGGAAGGTCGCGCCCCAGTCGAGGATCGGACGCAGGGCATCCGGGAACAGGGCCCAGGCGATCAGGCTTGCCAGGGAGATCAGGATCACTGCCGGCACGAAGCGACCGGTCATGCGGTCGGCAAACTCCTGGATCGGCACCCGGGAGCCCTGGGCCTGGTCGATCAGCCGCACCACCTGCGAAAGGAAGGTATCGCCGCCGACGCGGGTCGCCTTGACCCGCAGGCGCCCCTCCTTGTTGATGGTGGCGCCGATCACGCTGTCGCCGGTGCTCTTGTAGACGGGGATCGACTCGCCGGTGGCGATGGATTCGTCGAGATGGCTCTCGCCTTCGACCACCTCCCCATCGGTGGGGATCTTGTCGCCAGGGCGCACCACCATGATGTCACCGGGCGCGAGCTCCTTCACCCGCACCTCGACCTCCTCGCCGTCACGCTCCACCCGGGCCGTCTTGGCGCCCAGGGTCATCAGGCGGCGGATGGCCTGGGAGGCACGCCCCTTGGCCAGGGCCTCCAGGTAACGGCCCAGCAGGTGGAAGGTCATGATGGTGGCGGCCATCTCGATGAACGAGGTCATCGGGTAGACGAAGCCGATCAGGCCGATCAGATAGGGCGGTAGGCTGCCCATGGTGATCAGCACGTCCATGTTGAAGGTGCCGTTCTTCAGCGAGCGCCAGGTCGACTTGTGGGTGGCGATGCCGCCATAGAGGAACACCACCGGGAAGGCGAGCAGAGCCACGATGGCCAGGTAGCCGGGGATCGGCTGCCAGAACATGTGTGGCATCATCAGGATCATGATCAAGGTAGTGGGTACTGCGGCGATGATCAGTCGCTTGCGGGCCTGGGAAAGATAGGCCTCCTCGATCTCGGCGTCGCCGTCACCGTCCTCCGCCTCGTCAGTCTGAACGGCGGCCACATCGTAGCCAGCGCCTTCCACGGCGCTCTTTAGCGTGTCGCCATCGGGGCCGCCTTCCTCGACGCTGACACTGACCCGGTGGCTGGCGATATTGGTATCGATCGACTCGATGCCCTTCAGGCGTTCGAGGGTCTTGCGTACGATGCCTGCACAATGGTCGGAGCCCATGCCGGGCACCGTCAGGCGAATCTGCTGCTTGCCGTTACCGCCACTGACGGCGGCCACGTCATAGCCGGCCCCCTCGATGGCTTCCTTTAGGGTGTCGCCGTCGGGCCCGCCATCATCGAGTGTCACGCTGATCCGGTGGCTGGAGATATTGGTCTGAATTTCGCCCACGCCATCGAGGCGTTCGAGCGTCTTGCGAACGATGCCGGCACAGTGGTCACTGCCCATGCCAGGTACTGTCAGGGTGATCGTTCTTGTCGCGGTGTCGCTCATCGCGTATCTCCTGCTGGCGGAGCCGAGCGGGCGACCAGGTCGGCCGCCCGCTTTTTTGCCTGCTCAGTGGCACCGTCGATCAGTGATGGGCGTCGTGGTCATCGGGATCTACGTCGGCGGGCGCCTCCTGGCGGAGTTGTTCCCGCTGCTCATCGGTCATGAGATCGTGCATGGCGTTACGCATACGCACCATCTCCGCCATCATCTCGCCGTGAAGTTCCGCCATCCGCCCATGTAGAGCCTGGACTTCAGCGGGATCGGGGCGCTCCCCGTGCATTTCTGCCATCAGGTCATCGCGAAGGTTCATCATTCGACCCATGCGCTCGAACTGGGCGGGGCGGTGCTCCTGCGTCAGCTCACGCATTTCGCTGCGCTGATCGGCATCGAGCATGCTCATCATGCCCTTGCCACCGCCCATCATGGGGCATGGCATCATGCCGCCGCCCATCATCATGCCTGGGCCCATACCGCCCTGGCCGCCGCCCATCATCATGCCCGGGCCCATGCCGCCCTGGCCGCCGCCCATCATCATGCCCGGGCCCATGCCGCCCTGGCCGCCGCCCATCATCATGCCCGGGCCCATGCCGCCCTGGCCGCCGCCCATCATCATGCCTGGGCCCATACCGCCCTGGCCGCCGCCCATCATGGGGCCTTGATCCATACCCTGGCCCATGCCTTGGCCGAGGGCGAAGCCGGGCGCGGAAATACCGACAGCCAGGGCGAGGCCCATGGCAATGGTGTGCTTGCGAAGTGTCATGGTAGTTCTCCTGAGGGCTTGATCGCCCTGTGGTGATTACTTCAAGGGGCGACTGTCCAATAGACGTCACCGGAATCAATGGGAAAGGAGACGAGGTGCGTACCCTCGAGCGTAAGCGCTCAGGGCCGAAGGCGTTGGGTCAACAGGTAGATAGGCGGGGTGTTGGCATCAGGCCGGCCATGTGGCGTGCCCGAAACGGCAATGACAGCGGGAGGCGGAGCCAGTTGAGTCGTGCTGCACAGCGCCACGCCATGTTCGATCTCCTGGCGTTCGGTGCGCAGTAGCGTATGGGGTGCCACGTGAAGGGCATGGCCTGCATGGCAGAATGGTCCCCGGGCATCACCCATGATGGTGGCAGTCGGTGCCGTGCCGTGGAGATGGCCGGAAGTGCCATGGTGACTATCGGAAGGGGTGGCGGCATGCGCCACTGCGCCGTTGGCGAACAACAGCACCAGGCACAGCAGTGCGAACAGCCCATGGCGCTGCCATGCCGCGAAGGGCAAGGTCTGGCATGGGCTGTTCGCGTGGTGCCGAGTCATGAGAGAGACTCCCGTGGTGTATCGTACTAACACCATAGAGCAAGAAACCGATTGCGCAATTGATGCAGGTCAATGTGCTATCCTAGAAAACCTGAGTGCCGCCCATGGGTTGCCGTCCACCTCGGCTGCGTGAAATACTTCCCATTGGCTAATCCCAACGGCAAAAAAGCGACGCTAATGACCCGCTCCATCGCAACCTGGCTGCTCTTCCTGCTGGCTATCACCCTGGTGATGCCCATGGGCGCCATGGCGGGTGCTTCCCATCATGGACATGGAGATGCCTGTCTCAGCGTGACTGCACTGGAGTCGGCCCCGGTTAGCTATGGCACCGAAGCGGTAACGGATGATCATGAGCGTCAATCGTTGGGCTGTTCCTCGTCCGGCCTCTGTGCCCCCCTGGTGCCTCAAGCTTCCGGCATGTCCACTGCATCAGCGCCACCGCGCCTGATGCCAGTCCAATCGTGGCCCTGGTCACCCAGCGACCGACTCGATCGCCCTCCTCGCGTTTGAACAGCCTTTCCTGATGTCACCTCCCGCTCGAAGCGGGTGGTAATGGCTGTTCATATAACGAGGAAACCGATTCCATGAAGCGTCGTAACTTTCTGCTTTATTCCACACTGGGCGGGCTGGCTCTTTCCACTTCAGGCCTGCTCACCTATGCCATGGCGGGTCGCCATGGCGGCCACGGCCAGACTTCACTGCTCTCCCCCTCGGCCCTGCCCGACGGGCAGCCGCTTCAGCCACTGCCCCGGATCACCAATCTGAGTGATCGTTCCAGTATGTTCCGCAGTGCCCTGACTGCGGCGCCCAGCGAGGTCGCGCTGGATGATGACCGGCAGGCCCTGCTGTGGCTGTACAACCACAAGGTGGCCCCCCTGATTGAGGTCCGCGAAGGGGATGAGCTAGACATCACACTGATCAATGAACTGGAGGAGGACACGACCGTGCACTGGCACGGCGTGCGTATACAGCATCAACATGATGGCACGCCCTGGGATGCCGTAGCGCCAGGGGAATCCCACCAATACCGGCACCGCTTCGCTGAAGGCAGTGCCGGCCTGCACTGGTTTCATCCTCACCCGCACCTAGGTACGGCCAGGCAGGTCGCCCACGGTTTGGCGGGAGCACTGTTGGTGCGTCCGGCCCACGACGTTGTCCCCCCGGAGGTCGAAGAGCACCTGCTGCTGGTCAGCGACCTGCGACTCACGGGCGATGGACGGGTGGCGCCACATACGGCAGCCGACTGGATGAACGGGCGGGAGGGAGAGCTGCTGCTGGTCAACGGTCAGCGCCAACCGTATCTGGACGTGGCGCCCGGCACCACGCTGCGTTTGAGACTGATCAATGCCTGTGCCGGTCGCTACCTGCGCCTGCGCCTGGAGGAGCACGAGCTCACCCTGATCGGAACCGATGGCGGCTTGATCGAACAACCCCAGCCGCTGGATGAGCTGCTGCTGACCCCCGGGGAGCGGGCCGACCTGCTGGTGCGTATCAGTGAGCGGCCCGGTGGCGGCTTCCAGCTTGCCAGCCACCCCTATGATCGCGGCTGGATGGGACCCGAACCCGCCCACCTGAGCGAGGTGTCGCCCCTGCTGGTTATCCGCACTGGAAACGCTGACGTGAAACCGGCGGTGACACTGCCCGATAGCCTGACCCGGATCGACCGGCTGGGAGAGCCCGCGGTGCGCCGACAGGTCGAGCTGACCGAAGTGATGCCGGGCATGGACCATGGGGATAATGGCGGCGCGATGGACCACGGCGACCACGGCGACCATGGTAACCACGGTGCTCAGCAAGGTCATGGTGACCACGGTGCTCAGCAAGGTCATGGTAACCATGGTGCTCAGCAAGGTCATGGCGACCACGGCGGTGCTGGACATGAGGACATGGCCGGCGATGCCCCTCCCCCGGTGGACTTCCTGATCAACGGTCGCAGCTTTGCCATGGACGAGGTGCTGTTCGAAGGCCGGGCCGGCGAGGTCGAGGAGTGGGAGGTCTTCAACAACTCGCATATGGACCACCCCTTCCATGTGCACGGCACCCATTTCCAGGTGATCGCCAGTCGTCAAGCTGACGGGGAGTGGCAGGATTCGCCCTGGATGGCCTGGAAGGATACCGTCAACCTGGCCCCCTATCAGCGATTGCGCCTGCGCATGGTCTTTCAGGAGCCCGGCGACTGGCTGTTCCACTGCCATATCATCGAGCATGAAGAGCTGGGCATGATGGCCACGGTTCGGATTCGCTGATTTACCACCTTAATTCCCGGCGGCCTGCTTCCCGCAGGCCGCCGGCGAGCAACGAGTCAATGCACATGACACGATATCGATTGTTTCTTTCCCTGCTGCTAGTGGCACTGCCGCTCGCCGGCTGCTCCGGTGAGCCCGAAGGCGTGAGTCTCGAGGAGTTGCGCCAGAAGACCCATATTCACGGCGTGGCCTTCGACCGCGCAGACAGTGAGCGAATCCAACTGGCGACTCACCACGGCTTCCATGTCATCGGTACCGATGGCAGGGCACGACAGATCTCCAGCGAGACCCACGACTTCATGGGCTTCTCGCCCCACCCGCAGGAGGCCGACACGCTCTTCGCCAGCGGCCACCCGGCGCGCGGTGGCAACCTCGGCGTCATGGTTTCCACCGATGGCGGCAGTACCTGGGAGCAGCGTTCCGCTGGTGTCGATGGGCCGGTCGACTTCCATCAGATGACGGTCAGCGAGGCCGACCCCGACGTACTCTATGGCGCCTATGCCGGCCGGCTGCAGGTAAGCCGTGACGGGGGACATGAATGGCAGGTTCAGGCCGCTGTGCCGGAGGGGCTGATCGATCTGGCGGCCTCCAGTCGCGACCCGGATCACCTCTATGCCGCGACCCAGACGGGGCTATTGATGAGCCCCAATGGCGGGCAGCGCTGGCGGCAGGTGCATCCTCAGCGCAACCCGGCCAGTGTCGTGGTGGCGAGCGGTGGCGAACTGTATGCCTTCATGCTGGGAGTGGGGCTGATCAAGGCCGATGAGGCGACCCGGGAGTGGGAGCAGTTAAGCGGCGACTGGGGCGAGCGCTATTTCACCCACCTGGCGGTGGATTCCTCGGACCCGCAGCGCCTCGTGGCAGCCGACAACCAGGGCGTGCTGCTACTCAGCGAAGACGGCGGCAGGGAATGGTCAAGCCTGTGACCTCCGCTCCCTCCTGCACTGCAACCGACATGGATGACTCATGATGGACTATCCCCAGATCGATCCGGTGGCCATTGCCATCGGTCCGCTTCAGATTCACTGGTACGGCTTGATGTACGTCGTCGGCTTCGTTGCCGCCTGGGTGCTGGGGCGCTACCGCGCCCACCGCCTGGGGCTGAGCCACGACGACATCGGCGACCTGCTCTTCTATGCGGCCATCGGCGTCGTTGCCGGTGGGCGCCTGGGTTACGTGCTCTTCTACGGCATGGATCAGTTCTTTGCCAACCCGCTGTGGCTGTTCAGCATCT
>SKVX01000499.1 GCA_007129225.1 Halomonas sp. | reverse complement strand
GGGCATTCCCTCCCAGCTCAAGGCCTGGTTCGACCGGGTGTTGCGTGCCGGCGAGACCTTCCGCTACACCGACAAGGGGCCCCAGGGCCTGGTGGAGGGCAAGCGTGCCGTCATCCTGGCGGCGCGCGGTGGGCAGTACGCCGGCACCGAGATGGACAGCCAGACACCGCATCTCAAGGGCATGCTGGGCCTGATCGGTATCACGGACGTGACGGTGGTGTTCGCCGAGGGGCTGGCCATGGGGGAGGGGCGTCGCGATGCCTCGCTCAAGGAGGCCAGGCAAGCCATCGATGGGCTGGTGGAGGCTCTCTGAGAGCGGTATCGCTATCAGTCGATTCCGACTAGCCCGGCCAAGACAGAGTCCGTTGAAGTAGTCCGGAATAAATAGTACAGCGGGGGTGGCCATGGGCCGCCCCCGCTGCGTCATGCCTGCGATTCGGCGAGATCACTCAGCATGGCTCCGGTGTGTCCACCACCCAGCGGTCGGCGACGAAGTCGCTGGTGCAGAGTGGGGGTTCGGGGCGGAAGATCCGTGAGGCCAACTGCCCAAGGGCGTCGAGGTCGGCGCGCGCATCGAAAGGGAGCTGCTGCGTTGGAACAGCCGGCCGCCAGTCGCCATCCTCGCGGATCGCCAGGGTGAAGCTGAAGGCATGAAAGCCGGGAAAGCCCAGGCGCAGGTCGGTGGCCACCAGGGTCTCTTCACCCTCGAGGTCGCGAACCTCGTAGCGCAGGAAGGGGCCGGCGAACCAGTCGAGCCGCTCGCCCCGCTCGAACGCCAGTGCGGTGGGCTCCAGTGCGGCGCCGCGCTCGAAGGTCTCGAAGGCGGGCTCTCTGTCGCCATCGAAAACGCTCAGCAGGGTTTCGTGATGCCGGTCCCCATCGATGACGGTCACCCGCCACAGC
The DNA here is from genome assembly GCA_007129225.1 of Halomonas sp. Lineage (GTDB taxonomy): Bacteria > Pseudomonadota > Gammaproteobacteria > Pseudomonadales > Halomonadaceae > Halomonas. The sequence goes on along the minus strand of SKVX01000499.1, from coordinate 2,124 downwards.
AGGGTATTGAAGGGCGTGGGCTGTACCAGGCGCGGCGTGTCCTGCAGCCCCTGTTCGGCCAGCACCGGCTCGAGGCGGTGCTCCACCAGCATCTTGGCACCCATGGCGAACAGCAGGTAGGCGCTGGAGAGCGCCAGTCCCCAGGCGGGGCCGCGACGGCCATTGCCGGTGACCATCGCCACGCCGATCCCTGCCAGTAGTGGCAGGGAGTAGAGCGGATCGATGATGAAGATGATCGGCCAGGCGCTGGGCCGCACGTCCAGTGGCCACCACAGCTGCGTGCCGTAGGTGGTCAGGGCATCGAGCAGCGGGTGCGTGACCAGGCAGAGGACGAAGAAGGCCCACCAGTGGCGCAAGGCGATGTCACGGGCCGGGGCGAAGCGGTCGGCAATGAGCGCCAGCAGCGTGCCCAGTCCGGTCAGCACGAATAGCGAGTGGGTGAAACCGCGGTGCTGGGTATAGTTTGCCACCGCATCGCCATAGTCGATGAAGACGTCAAGATCCGGGAGGGTGCCCAGGACGGCACCGATCACCACCGCCTTGCGGCCCAGACGACGGCCGAGAACGGCGCCCCCCACCGCTGCACCCAGTGCCGCCTGAGTCAGGGTATCCATATGTCTCGCCTCCTTTTGCCAGTCGCAAGTCCCGGGGCTGTTCGAAAACCGGACTTTCCGAAAAGCGGTCAGCCTGACTGCCAGGCGGGGCCGGCAGCGACGATGCGGGCTTGGACCGGGCAGTCGTCGCGATGGGCGCCGGGCAGGTAGCCGGTGCTCATCAGGAATTCACCCACTATCTCGGGCCCGGTAAAGCGGAAGGTCTTGCGAAACAGCTTGACCCAGTCGGCATGGGGCAGTGGGTGGTGGTGCTCCAGCCAGGCCTTGAAGCTGCCATGCTCCCGGTGAAGGGACTGCACGACGCCGGCATTGTGTATGACCGCATCCACCTTGAGCCGGTTGCGGATGATGGCAGCGTCGCTCAGCAGCCGCTGTCTGTCATCCTCCCCATAGTCGGCGATCCGGTCGATGTGGAAGCCCTCGAAGGCGAGGCGGAAGGCGGCGCGCTTCTTCAATACGGTGAGCCAGGAGAGCCCGGCCTGGTTGATTTCCAGCACCAGTCGTTCGAAAAGCGCCCGGTCGTCATCGACGGGGAAACCATACTCTGCGTCATGGTAGGGGCCGTGAAACGGGTGACCCGGTGCCAGATCACAATAATGTGACATTTTGCCGTCTCCGCTGTCTTTGCTATTGGCAAGCCCGCATCGGCTTGTCACGATTCCACTATCTGGCGTCAACGCTTCAGGAGTCACTAGCATGAAAACCCTAACGCTAAACCGCAAGACGAAAAAGGCGGCGGGGCTATCCCTGCTGGCCGGCGGTGCCCTGGCCCTCTACCTTGCCCTGACGCCCGGCGCCAGCACTCAAGCCGGATCGGTGGTCGAGATGTACCAGGACCCCAACTGTGGCTGTTGCACCGATTGGGCCGATCATCTCAGGGAGGAGGGCTTCGAGGTTCGCCAGCACAAGACCCGCGACATGCGCTCGGTGAAAGAGGAGCACGGTGTTACCCCGGAACTCTCTTCCTGTCATACGGCGCTTATCGATGGCTATGTCATCGAGGGCCATGTTCCGGCGGCCGATATCAAGCGACTGCTCGAGGAGCGTCCTGAGGTGGTGGGGCTCACGGTGCCGGGTATGCCCCATGGTTCACCGGGCATGGAAACCGGTCGCTACGACGATTATGCGGTGCTCACCTGGCAGCATGAGGACCGGACGCCGGCGGTCTTCAGCGAGTACACTCATGACTGAGAGACTCCCCTGAACGAACCAATACAGAGATAGAGGTGGCTCATGCAATTCCTGCACACCATGGTGCGCGTCAGCGACCTGGATACGTCGCTGCGCTTCTATTGCGACCTGCTCGGACTGAAGGAGGTGCGCCGCAAGGAGAACGAGAAGGGGCGCTTCACCCTGGTATTTCTCGCAGCGCCGGAGGACGAGGCGCGCTCGGCCGAGCTCAAGGCCCCCGAACTGGAGCTGACCTGGAACTGGGACCCCGAGGAGTACACCGGTGGCCGCAACTTCGGTCATCTCGCCTACCGGGTGGATGATATCTATGCCCTGTGCG
>SKVX01000222.1 GCA_007129225.1 Halomonas sp. | reverse complement strand
GTGAACAACAGGCCCAGGCCCTCGAGCCAGGCCAGGTTGGGCAGCAGCGGATAGAAGCCCAGATGGGTGAAGGCATCGCTGAAGCGTTCACCGCCGGCATCGCCGATCAGGTAGGCCAAGGCGGTGCCTATCACGATGGCAAAGAGCGAGGTGGGAATCCGGAATGGCATGGATACCCTGGCAACCAGGCCGATGATGATGATGGCCAGCACCAGCAGGCCGACGATCGGCATCTCCAGGGTCTTGAACAGCATCTCGCCGGCGATGAAGGTGAGTGCGACACCGGCCACGGCCCCGAGCATGGCGGCACGAGGCAGGTGGTACTGCACCCAGCGCCCCACCAGGCTGACCAGCGCTTCGATGGCACCGCTGATGAAACAGGCCGCTACCGCCACCTTCCAGGCCAGCTCGGCGTCCCCGGTCAACTGCTTGGCTGGCAGCAGTACGCCGAACAGGAAGACGAACATCACCGGCGTCGAAATGCCGTAGGAGAGCGCAGTGACATCGGCGCGGTTCTCCTTGCGCGCCAGGCGGGCAGCCGTCCATGCGTAGTAGAAATTGCCCACCATCACCGCCACGGCGGCACCTGGAAGCACCTGGCCGAAGACAATCGATGAGGGAAAGCCCATGCCCAGCATGGTAATGGCGATGATGACGAAGTTGGCAATATTGTTCTGGAACAGGGCGAAGAAGGCATCCGTGTCCTCCTTCTTGTACCACGGATAGTGCACAGGGGTTGCCGCCATGGTGAGCCTCTTCTGTTATGGGGTTGTATACAAGGCAGCGGCCAGTCTGACGTCAGTCTGACTGTTTGGTCAACCCCGCTTTAGGCGTAGCCGCAACGCAGAGCCAACGCTGGCTGAAAGGGGGGCGAGCTGGCGTGCCTCGGGGTATGATAGGAGCTATAGAAGTTGCGGTTTACTAAAGAAAAAGTGCATTCTTGGTGTGCTGAACCATCTGCGTGCCCGGGCTGCCGAATGGTCTAGAGGGTTCGGTCACCGCTATCGCACGACCAAGCCGATGGTTCGACGTGGTCTCTCACCCGAATCATGGCTCCTGGGCTTGCAGCCGCAGTTTTCCCATTGCGCCAAACGAGAAGGGGAGTGAAGGTGGAGCACCTTGATAGCTGTATCGTTCGTCACTTCAGCTACTACTATGACCTGCCCCGGGAAGACGTGAAGCTGTTGCTCGAGCTCGAAAGAAGCCCGACAACAGTCAAGGCGGGCACACAACTCTGGGAGGAGCGGGATAGCGCCAATGAGTTCTGCACCTTGAGCCGTGGCTGGGCCTACTCCTATCGCATCCTGGAGAATGGTAGCCGCCAGATCCTCGAACTGTTCTTGCCGGGCGATATCATCGGCCTGCGGGAGTTCGCCTTCTCCCAACGTCTGGCGGGGGTGAAGATGGCTGAGGATGGCGTGGTGTGCTATTTCCCTCATCAGCACGTACTGGATCTGTTTCGCCAATCAATGATCCTGACGACCATCATGTTCGCCATTTCCAGCCGTCAACAGGTGCTGCTCACAGAGCGCCTGGTCAACCTGGCGCGACGCAATGCCAGGCAGAAGCTCGCGCATTTCCTGCTGGAAACCTACCAGCGCCTGAAACAGACGCAAGCCGAGGGCCACGACAGCTTTCGCCTGCCGTTATCCCAGGAGCTACTGGCGGACCTGCTCGGCCTCAGTCCGGTTCATGTCAGCCGTACCCTGACCGCCCTCAGCGATGAGGGGCTGGTCTTCCGGGAGCGCCACACGGTGACGATGCCGGACCTGAAGGCGTTGAAGGCGGTGGCCGAATTCGATGATCGCTATCTCATCGACAATATTCGGCCGCTGTTCCACGCGCTCAAGTCTCCACGGAACTGATGCACAGGAAAACCAGACGTCACCGATAGGTTTTCCCCTGGCCTGACACACGACGGCCCCCCGGAGCCAGCTCCGGGGGGCCGTCGTGGGTGGCCCTTGATCAATTGACGGCAGCGATCGCCTTGGCCAGGTAGGGAAGGTTCTCGTGTGAGAAGCCTGCCACGTTGGCGCGTCCCGAGCGCACCATGTAGATGCCGAATTCGTCCCTCAGCCGGTCGACCTGTTCCGGGGTCAGGCCGGTATAGGAGAACATGCCACGCTGCTCCGCGACACAGGCATACTTCTGATCGAGACCGTAGGGCTTGAGGGCCTCGACGAAGTCGCGACGCAGGGTATTGATGCGGTCGCGCATTTCGGTAAGCTCCTCGCGCCACAGGGCCGTGAGTTCGGCGGAGTGCAGTATCTCGCTGACGATGGCGCCGCCATGGGCTGGAGGGTTGGAGTAGTTCTCACGAGCCACGATGGCGACCTGGGAACGCACGTTCTCCATCTGCTCGGCGTCTTTTGCCACCATGATCAGGCAGCCGGTGCGCTCGCAGTAGATGCCGAAGTTCTTGGAGCAGGAACTGGTGATGATCACCTCATCGAGGTTCTCGGCCATCAGTCGAACGCCATGGGCATCCTCGTCGAGCCCTTCACCGAAGCCCTGATAGGCGAAGTCGATCAGCGGTAGCAGTTTGCGCTCGCGGACCACGTCCAGGACCTGTTGCCACTGATCGCGGGAGAGATCGAACCCGGTCGGGTTGTGGCAGCAGGCGTGCAGCAGCACCACATCGCCTTCGGGAATCGTCTTCAGGGCCCCGAGCATGCCGTCGAAGTCCAGGCGGTTGTCGGCATCCACATAGGGATACTTGTGTAGCGTCAGGCCGGCGGCAGGGAAGATGCCCAGGTGATTCGGCCAGGTCGGGTCGCTGACCCAGATGTCCTTGCCGGGCAACTGGTGGGCGATGAAATCCGCCGCCAGGCGCAGTGCGCCGGTGCCGCCCGGAGACTGGGTGGCGCTGGCACGGCCGGCCTTCAGCACCGGGGACCCCTGGCCCAGCACCATGGGCAGGACCACCGCGCCGTAGCTTGGAGCGCCGTGTGAGCCAATGTAGGTCTTGGTGGTCTCGTTCTTGAGCAGCAGGGCCTCGGCTTCCTTCACGGCGCGCATTATCGGCGTGTTG
>SKVX01000295.1 GCA_007129225.1 Halomonas sp. | reverse complement strand
TGGGCACCCGCCCGCAGCATGCGCTGGTGATCTTCGGCCACCTGCTGTTCGTGCTGCCCTATGTGTTCCTGTCGCTCTCGGAGGCCTATCGGCGCTTCGACCCGCGCTGGTCGCAACTGGCCCTGAGCCTGGGCACCTCGCCCAACGGCGCCTTCTGGCGGGTGCGGCTGCCGATGCTGCTGGCGCCGATGCTGACCGCCTGCGCCGTGGGGCTTGCCGTCAGCATTGGCCAGTACCTGCCCACCCAACTGCTCGGCGCCGGCCGCGTGCCCACCGTGACCACCGAGGCGGTGTCGCTGGCCGCCGGCGGCAACCGCCGGGTAATCGGCGTATGGGCCCTGGTCCAGGCCAGCCTGCCGCTGGTGGGCTTCATCATCGCCGTGGGCCTCCCGCGGCTGCTCTGGGCCAATCGCCGCGGCATGCGAGGTTCACCATGAACGACCGTCATCACCTGGTGCTGAAGGATGTCCGTATCGCCCTGGACGGAGTGACCCTGCTCGAGCTCGACGCCGAGGTGGGCCCCGGCGAGGTGCTCACCGTGATGGGCCCGTCGGGCTCCGGCAAGTCGACACTGCTGGCCTACCTGGCCGGATTCCTCCCCCCGGCATTTGCGGCCAGCGGCCAGGCGCTGCTCGATGGCCACGACATCACCGCCCTGCCGGCAGAGCGTCGTGGCATCGGCCTGCTATTCCAGGACCCGCTGCTGTTCCCCCATCTGTCGGTGTCCGGCAACCTGCGCTTCGGCATGCCCCGCTCCATCCCCGACAAGCCTGAGCGGGTCGAGGCGGCACTCGCCCAGATCGGCCTGGTCGGCTTTGGCCAGCGCGATCCGGCCACGCTTTCGGGGGGCCAGAAGGCACGTGTGGCGCTGATGCGCCTGCTGCTCTCCGAGCCCTGTGCCGTGCTGCTCGACGAGCCCTTCTCCAAGCTCGACACCCATCTGCGCCACGAAATGCGTCAGCTGGTGTTCGGCCGGCTTCGCGACGCAGGCCTGCCCAGCCTGCTGGTCACCCACGACCGGGAAGATGCCGAGGATGCCGGCGGTCGGGTGATCGAGCTCACCCATTGAGGAAGCAAGCGTATTGCGTTGGCTCAGCGTGTATGGTCTTGCAGCATCGACCCAGGACCGCCATGCTGAGTAAAAACAAGACCCCAAAAGGATCACGACTTGAGTATCCCGCCGCTAGACGACCGAATGCAGCGCCTGACCGCCGTTCGGCCCCGACTGCTCTCCTTCGCTCGCCTGCACCTGCGTCATCACGCCCAGGCCGAAGATGCGGTCCAGGACACCCTCGAAGCCGCCATCGAGAAGCAGGATAGCTTTTCCGGACGATCCGGTTATGAAACCTGGGTCTTCGGCATCCTCAAGTACAAGATTCTCGATACCATGCGGGCCCAGAAGCGGCAGGGCACCTGGCAGCCGCTGGAAGACGAAGGCGAAGCCGATGACGACGCCATCGATCGGCTGTTCCAGCAGAACGGACGCTGGCTCAAGGAGGCGCGTCCTGTCAGTTGGGGAGAACCGGAAGCCGCCTTCGAGAACGAGCTCTTCTGGCAGGTGTTCGACGCCTGCATGATCGCCCTGCCGGACAACGTGGCGCGCGCCTTCTCCCTGCGCGAGCTGATGGGGCTCTCCACCGAGGAGATCTGCCGTGAACTGGGCATCAAGGAGAACAACTGCTGGGTCATCCTGCACCGCGCCCGGCTACGGCTGAGGGCCTGCATCGAACAGGGCTGGCTGACGGAGGAGGCTTCATGATCATGTGTCGACGCGCCACCGAGCTGATGTCCCAGCGACTGGATCGCCCCCTGGCCTGGCCGGAGAGACTCTCGCTGCGCTTTCATCTCGCCATGTGCGGCGCCTGCAGCCAGTGCAACCGGCAGTTTGACTTGCTGCATGAGGCCGGCAAGCGGTTCGAGCCTGCGGCCCAAGTGCAGGAACAGGAGCGGGAGTAGCCCCACTTGGGCGTCATTTCCCGCCAGCTGTAAGGTTCCCTTTGCGTTATCGACAAAGGCTTCATCTGACCAATAACAACCGATCAGGAGGTGGGAGCCATGGCCCAGAAGACGTCGTCGCGTCGCTACTGGTTAGGGGGCAAGCGTGCCGCGGAGCAGGACCGTTTCTTTCGAGATGCGCTCGATGCGCTCGGCTGGGAGTCGGGCGACCAGGACAACTGGGATGCCGCCTGGTTCACCGGCATGCCCGATACTGCCCAGTTCAAGCGCGTGTCACCGAAGCGAAAGCTCAATCACTTCCCCGGCAACAATGCCCTCACCGTCAAGAGCCGGCTCCATGACTCACTGGCCGCCCTGAGGGAGCGGATGACCGAGTCATTTGGCCCATCCCACGACGCCGTATCTCGGTTAGCCTTCTTTCCCCGAACCTATGCCATGCCGAAGGATTATCACGCCCTGCAGCAGGCGGCTCTGGAAGATCCTGACAAGCGCTGGATCCTCAAACCCACCAATGCCTCCAAGGGCAAGGGCATCCGGGTGCTGAGCGATATTGCCGAAGCGCCTCTGGAGCCCAACTGGATGGTTCAGGAGTATCTGGCGGAGCCTCACACCATCCGCGGACACAAGTATGTTCTGCGCCTTTATGTCCTCGTATCTTCCATCGAACCACTGAGGCTCTACCTCTATCGACAGGGTTTCGCCAAACTGGCCTCAGAACCCTATGACATCAACGATGCAGACAACCCCTACAGCCAGTTGACCAACCCCGACATCAACGCGCTGAATACCACGGCAGAGGTTCCCGTGGAGTTCATCGACCTGGAGCGCTACCGTCAGTGGCTGCGTGACCAGGGCCATGATGACGAACGGCTGTTCGAGCAGATTCACGACTTGGTCGTGCTCACCGTGATCTCCGCCGTCGATGCCATGCGCCGGCGCACCGCCGAATGCAGCGCCGACCCACAGGGGTGCTACGAACTGCTGGGCCTCGACTGCATGGTGGACAGCGACCTCAAGCCGTGGATCCTGGAGTGCAACCTGAGTCCATCACTGGGCATCTGTGCCAAGCCGGAGAGCGGCGGCA
>SKVX01000522.1 GCA_007129225.1 Halomonas sp. | reverse complement strand
TCATCGCCAAAGGGGCAGCCGGGTCCTGGCAGATGGAAAATCGCCACAAGACCATGATCGAGGATGAGTATGAGCACGGCTTTGCGGTGAACTGGATGCGCAAGGACCTGGGCATCTGCCTCGAGCAGGCTCGCCGACTCCAGGCCCGCCTGCCGGTGACCGCACTGGTGGATCAATTCTATGGCGACGTTCAGGCCATGGGAGGCGGTCGCTGGGACACCTCATCGCTGCTCCGTCGCCTGCACGGTTTGGGCCGCGACTGAGGCCATCTCGGGGCGTCATCGCCGATGTGATGCCCCGAGACCTTGCCCTGCTCAGCGAGTATGAAGAAACTACGACCCACCGCTTGACAAGCCTCCTTCATCGGGCATGAATCGCCGCTCTCCACGGCACCGGAACGTTTTCCACACATTCTGTGGATAACCCTGTTCACAACCACCAGATAATGCCATCGAATCGGCATGACCAGAGGGTTGCTGTTAGATTGGTTATTTTTTAACCGATTGCAAGCTATTGAAATATAAGGGTTTTATGGAAAACACCTGGGGTGCGGCGGGATGGTGAAAACTGCACACAGGAGAGAGGCGAGGGACTTGGACGAGTGGACAAGTCAAGCCCTAAATAGCGAAAAACCAACACTTCAATGCGTTTTACACGCAAGCGGAAGCCGTCACCAGCCAGGGGCGACCAGGCAACAAAAAAGACGCACCAGGCGTCTCGGGGGAACTATATTTCAGAGTAGAGTGGCGTCCCATAGGGGGTTCGAACCCCTGTTCCCGCCGTGAAAGGGCGGTGTCCTAGACCACTAGACGAATGGGACGCAAGGTCGCACACGAGCCGTCAATTGGTGGAGCCTAGCGGGATCGAACCGCTGACCTCAACACTGCCAGTGTTGCGCTCTCCCAGCTGAGCTAAGGCCCCACATGTCTCGTGAAGACGAGGCGTATAGTACTGATTAATCTCGACTTCGTCAACAGGGAAAACACCAACTTCCTGCTGCGCTCGCGCCCTTTGTGAAAAGCTGGCCGCCGGCGGTGCCGATGCGTCTGACCGTCGCTCTCCTCATGTAGCAGTCTACACTCCGGGAGCTGCGCTCCGGCGGCGACCAGCCTATCTTCGCTCGCAACGGTAATATGGCGCTTTCCCGTCCTTTGTTACAGCTCGCGGCACTCCTTCTCGAAGCGCTTGGCCTGCTTCTTGGAGACTCCGCCGAGCACCTCGATGGCGTGGCGCAAGCGCGCCCGGGTCATGTCGGAGCCCAGTATAGCCATGGCATCCATGACCGAGGTGCTCGCCGCAGAACCGGTAATGGCAATAAAGACCGGGGCCAGGAAGTCCTTCATCTTGAGGTCGAAATGCACTGCCAGCGCCTTGACCTCGCCGAGCAACAGCTCCTTGTGCCAGGCTGGGACGACCTCGAAGCGCCAGACCAGGAATTGCAGCAGCTTGACCAGCTCCTCCCGTCCCAGCTTGACGCTGTCGAAATCGCCCTCCTCGATCTCCGGCAGGCCGGAGAAGAAATGGCCGGCCAGCGGCGCCACCTGGGAAAGGGTTTCCACACGGGTGCGCACCTGGGGCAGGATCTGTCCTACGTACTCCTCATTGAAGGCCCAATCCATCAAGGCCTTGAGGAACGCCTTGTCATCAAGGTCCTCACGAATATAGAGGCCGTTGAGCCAGGTCAGCTTCTCGAGATCGAAGACCGGCCCGCCTAGCGAGACTCGCTGGACATCGAAATGCGTCATCATCTCATCGAGACTGAACTTCTCGCGCTCGTCGGGCATCGACCAACCCATGCGGCCAAGGTAGTTGGTTACCGCCTGGGGCAGGAATCCCATCCGGCGATAGTAATTGATCGAGGTCGGGTTCTTGCGCTTGGAAAGCTTCGACTTGTCGGGGTTGCGCAGCAGCGGCATATGGCAGAGCACCGGCATCTGCCAGCCAAAGTACTCATAGAGCAATTGATGCTTCGGTGCCGAGTTGATCCACTCCTCGCCACGCAGCACATGGGTGATGCCCATCAGGTGATCGTCCACCACATTGGCCAGGTGGTAGGTCGGCATGCCATCGGACTTGAGCAGGATCTGTGCGTCGACCTGAGCCCAGTCGACTTCGATGGTGTCGCGCAACATATCCTCGATCAGGCAGCTACCGGTGGTGGGCACATTCATGCGCACGACATGCGGCCACCCTTCTCGCTCGCGGCGCGCCTGCTCATCGCTGGGCAAGGCCAGGTCGGCGGGCTTCAGCGCCAGGTGCATGCCGGCCGCCTTGCGAGCCTCACGCAGCTCATCCAGCTCCTCGCTGGTACGGTAGCACTTGAAGGCGTGGCCGGCATCGACCAGCTGCCGGGAATATTCGGCATAGATGTCTCCACGCTCGCTCTGGCGGTAAGGACCATGGGGGCCACCCACATCCGGTCCCTCGTCCCACTCCAGCCCCAGCCAGCGCAGCGAATCGAGGATCATTTGCTCGGACTCGGCAGTAGAGCGGACCCGGTCGGTATCCTCGATGCGAAGGATGAACTGCCCGCCGTGCTGACGCGCGAAGCAGAGGTTGAACAGGGCAATGTAGGCGGTGCCCACATGGGGGTCACCGGTGGGTGACGGCGCAATGCGAGTACGTACGGTCATGTCGTCCTTATCCATTGAGGGATGGGCATGGGGCCATTATACGCACCTGCCTGGGCACAGGCAGCCGTGCCCGGGAATCCTTTCCAGCGAACAAGGTCTATACAAATGACCCTTGCGTTGCATGCATGGTCGACCAACCCGATTCGCCCCCCTCCTTACTCCACCTGACGGGCAGGACCTTTCGACGGCCCCTGCTCACTTGCCACACCCTATGGATAGGAAAAACAAAAGAAATCAGTACTCTGCTGCACTCACAAACGCAAGGAGCGCCTGACAAGCCCACCCTCCACAAAAGCCAGCAACCGGATCTTCAACAGTTTTTTTATCGTTGATACGCCAAATTTGCACAGTTAATGCAGATCATTGAATATCCCTTTCTTTTATTCATCGTTGGCAGGAATGAAGAGAT
>SKVX01000193.1 GCA_007129225.1 Halomonas sp. | reverse complement strand
TTCGATGCAGCCACCATTTCCATGGCGCTGGTGATCTTCTGCGTATTCTTGATGCTCCCGATCTGGGTGCGTATCTCTTTTGCAGCTGCCATAGCGATCTACCTCGTTCTTGACCCTCAGAAGATGTCCAGGGCCCACCCGCAGGGGGTGGGCCGGCGGCATTTACCAGCTCTGAGTGGCCTTGAACTTCTCGAGACCCGACTTCAAGCCTTCCTGGATCTCTTTGCTGTAGTCGCCGGTCTGGTTGATCTGATCGAGCAGCTCGGCATGTTCGGCCTTCATGTAATCGTGCAGGGCACGCTCGAAGTCCAGCACCTTGCTGACGTCCACATCATCCAGGAAGCCTTCGTTGGCGGCGTACAGGGACACCCCCATCTCGGCCACCGACAGCGGCGAATACTGCTTCTGCTTCATCAGCTCGGTAACACGCTGACCGTGCTCCAGCTGCTTGCGGGTCGCTTCGTCAAGATCGGAGGCGAACTGCGAGAAGGCCGCCAGCTCGCGGTACTGGGCGAGAGCCAGACGCACACCACCACCCAGCTTCTTGATGATCTTGGTCTGGGCCGCACCACCCACCCGCGAGACCGAAAGACCGGCGTTGATGGCCGGACGGACACCCGCGTTGAACAGGTCGGTCTCGAGGAAGATCTGACCGTCGGTGATCGAGATCACGTTGGTCGGAACGAAGGCCGAAACGTCGCCGCCCTGGGTCTCGATGATCGGCAGTGCGGTCAACGAGCCGGTCTTGCCCTTCACTTCACCGTTGGTGAACTTCTCGACGTACTCGACATTGACGCGAGCGGCACGCTCGAGCAGGCGCGAGTGGAGGTAGAAGACGTCACCCGGATAGGCTTCACGGCCCGGCGGACGACGCAGCAGCAGGGACACCTGACGGTAGGCCCAGGCCTGCTTGGTCAGATCGTCATAAACGATCAGAGCGTCCTGACCACGGTCGCGGAAATACTCGCCCATGGTGCAGCCGGCATAGGGCGCCAGGAACTGCATCGGAGCCGGGTCGGCAGCGCCGGCGGCGACCACGATGGTATGCTCCATGGCACCATGCTCTTCGAGCTTGCGCACCACGTTGGCAATGGTCGACTGCTTCTGACCGATGGCGACGTAGATACAGGTGACGCCCTTGCCCTTCTGGTTGATGATGGCGTCGACGGCGATGGCCGACTTGCCGATCTGGCGGTCACCGATGATCAGCTCACGCTGACCGCGGCCGATCGGCACCATGGCGTCGATCGACTTGAGACCGGTCTGGATCGGCTCGTCGACGGACTGACGGGTGATGACGCCCGGGGCGACCTTTTCCACCGCGTCGGTCATCTTGGCGTCGATATCGCCCTTGCCGTCGATGGGGGTGCCCAGCGGGTCGACCACGCGGCCGATCAGTTCGGGGCCCACCGGCACTTCGAGGATGCGGCCGGTACAGCTGGCGGTCATGCCCTCTTCCAGCTGCAGGTAGTCACCCAGTACCACGGCGCCCACGGAGTCACGCTCCAGGTTAAGCACCATGCCGAAGATGTTGCCGGGGAATTCGATCATTTCACCGAACATCGCATCTTCGAGGCCGTGGATCTTCACGATGCCGTCGGAGACGCTGACGATGGTGCCCTGGTTACGGGCTTCGGATGCGACATCCAGCTTTTCGATACGCTGCTTGATGATGTCGCTGATCTCGGAAGGATTCAGTTGCTGCATGCCATGTCCCTCAGACTCAGGCGATAAGGGCTTCGGAGAGGCGATTCAGTCGACCGCGCACCGACCCGTCGATGACGGTATCGCCGGCGCGCAGGACGACGCCTCCGAGAAGCTTCGGATCCACCTGAGTGGTAATGGAGATTTCGCGATTCAGCCGCTTCTTGAGCGCGCCGGCGAGCTTGTTCTGCTGCTTGTCGTCGAGCGCATAGGCCGTGACCACGGTAACGTCGACACGTTTTTCGTGGTCGGCGCGCAGGCGCTCGAATTGCTCGGCGATGGCACCCAGGGCCGATAGCCGCCCCTTGTCGCCCAGGGCTTCGAGGAAGCGACGACCAGCATCATCCACGCTGATGTCGGCAACCTCGATCACCATGTCGACCTTTCGGTCGGTGGCAATCTTGGGGCTCGCGATCAATTTCTGAGCATCACGCTCCGCGACGACCTGGCCCAGCTTGACCAGCATGTCGGACCAGGCTTCAAGCGCCTTGTGGTCCCGCGCATACTCGAATGCGGCCTTGGCGTAGGGTCGTGCGACAGTAGACGTTTCCGCCATGGGTCACCTCCTTCACAGTTCGGCAGCAAGCTTGTCTAGCAGCTTGCGGTGTGCCTTCTCGTCGATGGAGGCTTCCAGAACACGCTCGGCACCGACAATGGCCAACGAGGCCACCTGGGCGCGAAGCTCTTCCTTGGCGCGATTGATTTCCTGATCGATCTCGGCACGTGCACCGGCCACCAGGCGCTCGCCTTCGGCGCGGGCCTGCTCGCGGGCCTCCTCGATCATCTGGCTGGAACGCTTGTTCGCCTGATCGAGAATCTGAGAGGCCTGCTCCTTGGTCTCGCGCAGTGTCTGAGCGGCCTGCTCCTGAGCAAGCTCGAGGTCGCGGGAAGCCCGGCTGGCTGCGTCGAGGCCATCGGCAATCTTCTTCTGGCGCTCGTGAAGCGCGGAGCTGATCGGCGGCCATACGTACTTGATGCAGAACCAGACAAAGATCGCAAAGGCGATCGTTTGCCCGATAAGCGTCATGTTGATATTCACGGGTATGTACCTCTGACGGGTTCGTGGCGACCGGATGGAAGCGAACCGAGCGCCTCAGCGCTCGGTGCTGTCATTAACCGGCAACGACGAAGATCAGGTACATCGCGATACCAACACCGATCATCGGTACGGCGTCGAGCAGGCCGGCCATGATGAAGGTACGGGTCTGCAGCTGGTCGCCAAGCTCCGGCTGACGCGCGGTGGACTCGAGCAGTTTGCCGCCCAGCATGGCGAAGCCAATGCCGGTTGCCAGTGCACTGACGCTGATGATGATGGCGGCGGCAAGGTAAACGATTTCCATGATGTTGCTCCTAGTTTTACGTTGAGGTCAGGTTTCAAGTTACCGCGTTTGCAAAAATTGCTTGGCTCAGTGGTGCTCGTGAGCGGCGCTCAGGTACACGATGGACAGCGTCGTGAAGATGAAGGCCTGCAGTGACACCACCAGGATATGGAAGATGGCCCATGGCACATCCAGCACCCAGATCGCCCAGAACGGCAGCAGCGCGATCAGGATGAAGATCACCTCGCCCGCGAACATGTTGCCGAACAGACGCAGCGCCAGGCTGATCGGCTTGACGATCAGGCCGACGATTTCGAGGATCAGGTTGAAGGGAATCAACAACCAGTGATTGAACGGCGTCAGCGAGAGCTCCTTGGCGAACCCGCCGGCACCCTTGACCTTGATGCTGTAGTAGACGATCAGGCAGAACACGCCCAGCGCCATGCCCAGGGTGGCATTGACGTCGGTGGTGGGCACGATCTTCATGTATTCGAAGCCCAGGCGACCGAAGAGCTCCGGGAAATAGTCGACCGGCAGGATCTTCAGCGTGTTCATCAGCAGGATCCACATGAACAGCGTCAGCGCTATCGGTGCGATGTGGGGATTCTTGCCGTGGAAGGTGGAGCGGGTCAGGTTCTCGATGAACTCGATGACCATCTCGACCGCGTTCTGCAGCCCGCCGGGGACGCCGGTGGTAGCCATGCGGCCCGCCTTGCGGAACAACCCCAGGAACAGCACACCCATGGCGATGGACCAGCCCATGGTATCCAGGTGGATGGCCATGAAGCCCATCTCGGTGGCTTCGGCAGACGTGCTGGCAAGCGACCAGCCATTCTCGGGGTGCCTGCCGAAGGTCAGGTTCTGGAGGTGGTGCTGTATGTAATAGATGGCGGATATTTCATTATCTGCTGCCATACGCTGCTTACCTCAGGTTCGGTGGGTCGGCCGGTCACGCAAGAGCCAGGGTGTGAGCCAGTGCATGAGTTGAGCCGCCACATATGCGACAAAGAAAAAAGCCGGGTTTGAGGGGGGCACTGTGACGAAGACGATCACGAACAGTGCTACCGTCAAACCAAACTTGCCCATCGCTGCCTGATAGAGATTCATCACGCTGATCCGCGGGCGGCGGCCATCCCGGATACGCAGGCCACGCCAGACGAAATAGAGCGTGGGCAACAGGCTGACCGCGCCACCGAGCAGGGCGGACAGCACCCCTTCGTGACCGTGCCGCAAGCCGGCCAACATCGCGACGATCAGGGTGGCCAGACCCTGGGCCAGGAACAGGCGGGTGAAATCCGGGCGCCGGCGCCTTGTGGCAACGTGTCTCTGCATCCTGTCGACATTTCCTGCCCTGCCTTGGCAAGGTCCGGGTGCCGGCTGTACCGAGCATGACACTCAGGCAAACAACGGCGGATTATAGGGAAGCGCCTCTGGGCCTTCAACCGAACAACGCGCTTTTGCTGTCGAATGGTGCGACTTTGCGACCAAAGGTGCAAGGATTGTCGACACTTCTACCCGGGGTAACGTCATGACAGCGCCTAGCGTATGTGTTCGAGAATACCGTCGAGTTCATCCAGGCTCGAATAGCGGATCGTCACGCGGCCCTTGCCGCCACGACCGTGCTGGATCTTGACAGGAGCACCGAGCACTTCGCCAAGCCGGGTCTCGAGGCGGGCCACGTCGGGGCTGGTCGGGGCTGCCTCGGCCTTGCTCGGTTCGCCATTCACCAGCCGCTTCACCAGCGCCTCGGTATCGCGAACCGTCAGGTCCTTGTTGACCACCTCATGGGCCGCCTTGCGCTGCCTGGCACCCGATAGTGCCAGCAGGGCCCTGGCGTGCCCCATGTCCAGGTCGCCGCGTTCGAGCAGGGTCTGCACTTCCGGGTCCAGCGTCAACAATCGCAGCAGGTTGGCCACCTGGGCGCGGGAACGACCGACGGCGTCCGCGACCTGCTGCTGGGTCAGTTCGAACTCCTCGAGCAGCCGCTTGAGCGCCATGGCCTCCTCGACGGGGTTCAGATCCTCGCGCTGGATGTTCTCGATCAAAGCCAGGGCCAGGGCGACTTCGTCGGTGACTTCACGGATCACCGCCGGAATGGTGTCGAGCTCTGCAAGCTGGGCCGCCCGCCAGCGCCGTTCGCCGGCGATGATCTCGTAGCGTGACTCACCGATGGGCCGAACCACGATGGGCTGCATCACGCCCTGGGCACGGATCGAATCGGCCAGTTCTTCCAGCGCTTCGGGCTGGATATCCCGGCGAGGCTGGTACTTGCCGCGACTCAACTGGCCCAGTGGCAGCCGCTCGAGGCGGTCCTCGGCGACCGCTGCGGGCGGTGCCTCGCCTTCACCGAGGGCCTCGATCTCCACCTCGGGCAGCTCGAGGCTCTCGCGGCGGCGGGCACCGGCACCGATCAGGGCATCCAGGCCGCGGCCCAGGGCGCGTTTTCGCGTCATTTATCTTCCCTCATCAATCACAACGAGCATGTTACGGCAGCGCTACGATCCGACGTTACAGCGACAGTCGGCGTATCAGCTCCTTGGCCAGCACCCGGTGGGCCTGGCTGCCTCGCGAGAAGCGCGCATACTTGGTCACCGGCAGCCCATGGCTCGGTGCCTCGGCCACGCGCACGTTGCGCGGGATGGTGGTCTTGAGCAGGGCTTCGCCGAAATAGTCCCGCAGCTGCTTGCTGACGTCACGGGTGAGGCTGTTACGCGAGTCGAACATGGTGCGCAGGATACCGTAGACGGCCAGCTCCGGATTCACCCGATCCTTGATCTGCTCGACGGTATCGAGCAGCGCCGAGAGACCCTCCAGGGCATAGAATTCGCACTGCAGGGGGATCAGCACGCCATCGGCCGCCGTCAAGGCATTGACCGTCAGCATATTGAGCGACGGCGGACAGTCGATTAGTACCACGTCGTACTCATTGGAGACCGGCGTCAGGGCTTCGATCAGGCATCTCTCCCGCCCTTCGTGGCGATCGAGCAGCTCCACCTCCGCGGCAGTGAGGTCACCGTTGCCCGGCAGCAGGGCATAGCCGGCCGCGGGGCAGTCGAGCATCACTTCCGCTGCGCTCTTGTCGCCCAGCAGCATGTCGAGCACGCTGCCATCGAGGCTGTGCTTGTCGATACCGCTGCCCATGGTGGCATGACCCTGGGGGTCCAGATCGACCAGCAGCACGCGACGATCCAGCGCCGCCAGGCTGGCGGCCAGGTTGACGGCGGTGGTGGTCTTGCCCACGCCACCCTTCTGGTTGGTCAAGGCGATTATCTGGGTCACGGGCGACATCCTTGCGTCGATGGCACGCTCACCGGCGGCCTGGGTTGGAATCGGATCGCTCGACGATCAGCAACTGACGAACGCCTGTCGTGAAGGGCACCGTCAGGCCATGACGCTCACGGATCGACACCTCGTCGGGCAGCCCGGCCAGCTCGTCATCGACGGCAGGCCCCTTCATCGCCAGCCAGCGTCCCGTAGGCGAAGGCAGGTGTCGGGTCAGCGAGACGAAGTCCCCGAGGCTGGCAAAGGCCCGTGAGACCACCTGGCCATAGCCTCCCTCTGGCGGTTCGAAGGACTCGACCCGTGCCTGAACCGGCGTGACGTTGTCGAGTCCGAGTTCCATCACCGCCTGACGTTGAAAACGCACCTTCTTGCCATTGCTGTCGAGCAGCGTGACCGCGAGCTCGGGCTTGAGGATCGCCAACACGAGCCCCGGGAGCCCCGGCCCCGACCCCACGTCGAGAAGTGGTTCGTCGGTGACGAAAGGCAGCAAGGCGGCACTGTCGAGCAGGTGCTTGGCCACCATTTCCTCGGGTGAGCGTATCGCGGTGAGGTTATAGGCGCGATTCCACTTGTGCAACAACCCCACCAGGTCCAGCAACTGCTTGCGCTGGGCCGAGGTTGCGACTATGCCCAAGGCATCGAGGCCCCGGTCGAGATGCGATGCTACCGACCCGGCCGTGTCCGTCGTCATCCGTTGGCCACCCGGCTGTCATCGAGAAGTCGGCGCTTCTTTAAGTGAATCAGCAGGATGGAGACTGCTGCCGGGGTGACGCCTGCAATACGCGAGGCCTGGGCCAGCGTGGCTGGTCGCGCTTCGCCGAGCTTCTGGCGGATCTCGTGGGAGAGTCCCTCGACCCGGTCATAATCGAGCTCGGCCGGCAGCGGCGTCGCTTCGTGGCGCTTGAGGCGGTCGATATCGTCCTGCTGACGGTCGATGTAGCCCTTGTACTTGGCCTGGATCTGCACCTGTTCGGCGACTGCCTCGTCGGTCACCGGTTCGCCACCCACCTGGGCAAGATCGCCGTAGCTCAGCTCGGGACGCTTGAGCAGGTCCATCAGGCTGTACTCGCGGGCTAGCGGCTTGCCGGTCTTCTCCGCGATGGCATCGGCAGCCGCGGTACCGGGCTGCACCCAGGTTGCCGCGAGACGGGCGCTCTCGCGTTCGATGGCCTCGCGCTTGCTGGCGAAAGCCGCCCAGCGGGCCTCGTCGACCAGGCCTAGCTCGCGGCCGGCTTCGGTAAGGCGCAGGTCGGCATTGTCCTCGCGCAGCAGCAACCGGTATTCGGCCCGGGAGGTGAACATGCGGTAGGGCTCTTTCGTGCCCATGGTGATCAGGTCGTCCACCAGCACGCCAAGATATGCCTCGTCTCGCCGCGGCCACCAGGCTTCCAGTTCCCTGGCGCGGCGGGCGGCATTGAGCCCGGCAAGCAGGCCCTGGGCGCCGGCCTCTTCGTAGCCGGTGGTACCGTTGATCTGCCCGGCGAAGAACAGATTGTGGATAAATTTCGTTTCCAGCGAGTGTTTCAGGTCGCGGGGATCGAAGAAGTCATATTCGATGGCGTAGCCGGGCCGGGTGACATGGGCTCTTTCCAGCCCGGAGATTGAACGGACCACCTGCAGTTGCACGTCGAAGGGCAGCGAGGTGGAGATGCCGTTGGGGTAGAGCTCATGGGTGTCGAGGCCTTCCGGCTCGATGAATATCTGGTGGCTCGCCTTGTCGGCGAAACGGTGCACCTTGTCCTCGATCGACGGGCAATAGCGCGGACCGACCCCCTCGATGACGCCGGAATACATCGGTGAACGATCCAGGTTGGCGAGGATGATCTCGTGGGTACGCTCGTTGGTATGGGCGATATGACAGCTCACCTGCCGCGGATGCATCTCGCGACTCCCCAGGTAGGACATCACCGGGGTGGGCGTATCGCCGGGTTGCTCCTCGAGCACCGAGAAATCGACGCTCTTGGCATCGAGCCGGGGTGGCGTGCCGGTCTTGAGCCGATCGACCCGGAACGGCAGCGCTCGCAGGCGCTGGGCCAGGGCATTGGAGGGCGGATCCCCGGCTCGACCGCCGCGGCTCTGATCGAGGCCGATGTGGATCACGCCGCCGAGGAAGGTTCCGGTGCAGAGCACCACCGTTTCGCCGAGAAAACGGATACCGGTCTCGGTCACCACGCCACGCACGGTGTCGTTATCGACGATCAGGTCGCCGGCGGCCTGCTGGAACAGTGTCAGATTGGGCTGGTTTTCCAGCATGCCGCGAATGGCGGCCTTGTAGCGTACCCGATCGGCCTGGGCCCGCGTTGCCCTGACCGCCGGGCCCTTGCGGGCATTGAGCACGCGGAACTGGATCCCGCCGAGGTCGGTCGCCAGGCCCATGGCACCTCCCAGGGCATCGATCTCCTTGACCAGATGACTCTTGCCGATCCCGCCGATGGCGGGATTGCAGGACATCTGTCCCAGGGTCTCGATGTTATGGGTCAGTAACAGGGTCTGACAGCCCATGCGAGCGGAGGCCAGAGCGGCTTCGGTTCCCGCATGGCCGCCGCCGATGACGATGACGTCAAAGCGGTCGGGGTAATCCAAGGTGCACCTCATTGCGCTTCCGCGCAGATATTGCGAAGGAGATGAAAATCAGCCTGGCAGTATAAACCTCCTGTGGGTAACCGTCAGGGGTTTTCCACACCCGCTTAGCCAAGCGACCTTGAGGTACAAGATTTTCATTAAATACATAGTATGATTTAAAGGTAGTTCTGTTGATGTTGTTACTACTGGTGTGGACAGATTCTGTGGATAACGCATGATACCTTTTGTTTTTCAATAATCTGTATTGTTGACTAGTACCGTGGAATGGGGCGTGCCTCCTGAGGGCTACCGGTGGCGAGCCTGTGGATGAAATGCAGGGTTACGCACAGGCGGAATCCTGCACCGCTTGTCCACTGGCGGCTACCTGCCTTGTCACCATGGCTGTGAACAAGCTGGCCGATGATGGGAGAATGCCCCTGTGATGGGGCTTTCAGCGCGAAAAGGGAGCCTGAGGAAAAAATACTATCCACAGGCAAAAAAAGGCCCTGTCGATAACCCGACAGGGCCTTTTTCACCGTCTTTTCTCAAGCAGGACTTGCTGATTGGATCCTAGAGCACCCGCGAAGGATAGTGCTGGGTGCGCTCATTCCCCGGGGAGCCGAACGGAACGCTGTCACTTGAATGGGCTGATCAGCCCTTCTGGTTCATTCGTCGTCGGGGGCTTCGCCAAACCACCTTTCGTAGATCGTGTCGTAGGTGCCGTCCTCCTGCATTTCGGCGAGGGCCTCGTTCACCGGTTCGGTCCAGGGGCTGCCCTTATGGAAAACGATGCCGTACTGCTGGCCTTCGTAGAGGGGGCCGACGACCTTGGTATGGCCTTCACCACGGGTCTGGGAGAAGTATGAGACATTGGGTGCATCATAGAAGGCGGCGTCCACATTGTGTCCCAACAGCGCCATGTACATGTCGCTGTTACCCGGGTAAGGGGTGATGTCGGCCCTGTTACCCAGGGCCTCTTGCAGGAAGTCATAGCTGGTCGAACCGATGCGGGTGGCGACGGCGAGCCCAGCGAGATCCTCGATGGTCTCCACGCTGTCGTTGTCGGTCCTTACGATGATCTGCAGGCCGGAATCGTAGTAGGGGGCCGAGAAGTCGACGATCTCGGCGCGTTCCGCTGTGATGGTGATGCCGGCGATGGCGATCTCCTGGCTGCCGGACTGTACCGCCGGGATGATGCCGGCAAATTCCATGGTGGTCAGTTCGACCTTGAAACCGGCCCGTTCGGCGACTTCATTGATGATGTCCATGTCGAAGCCGATCATCTCGCCGGTAGCGGGGTCCCGCATCTCGAAGGGGACGAAACCGGGGTCGGTGATCACCTTGACGGAGGGTCTGTCGACCAGGGCGGCAGCGGAAGATCCAAGGCCGAGTGCCAGGGAAGAGGCGAGGAGGATTGGCTTGAATGGAGGTGAAGGGAACCAGGAACGTTTCATTTGAACTCCCCGTCATAGGACGTTTTCAAGGAATTCACTCCATTTGACATGGCTGGAATCCCGAAACGCATCAAGTTGGGGAGAGTACCACGATAAGGTGTGAGCCCTTCATGGCCTAGACCATGAAGGAAGCGCCGCAGCCGCAGGTAGTGGTGGCGTTGGGGTTGCGGACGAGAAAGCGCGCGCCGGCCAGGCCCTCTTCGTAATCCACGGTGGAACCGACCAGGTACTGGTAGGAGAGCTCGTCGACCACCAGGGCCACTTCTCCGAACTCGATCAGGGCGTCGTCCTCCGCCACTTCCTCGGCGAAGTCGAAACCATACTGGAAGCCCGAACATCCACCGCCGGTCACATAGACCCGCAGCTTGAGCACCGGCTTACCTTCCTCCTCGATGAGCGCCTGCAGTCGTTTTCTGGCACTGTCGGAGAGCATCATGGGAGTGGGCACGAAAGATTCTGCGCCGCTCATGGACACCTCCCTGAGCTTGAATGAATGGGTAACAGGGGATTATCCCTAATTCCTAGCAAAAGGGTCAACTTTTCGATGAGCCGTTCGGAGCAAGCAGTGCTCCTCACCCCTGGCGTAGGACCTCCTCTGCGACCTTCCCTCGGTGTCCTATACGTTCAGGGTGATGAGATCAGGGCATCAGTGCCGGCGCCGCGAGTCCTGCGTGCTCGTCGAAGCCGAACATCAGGTTGAGGTTCTGGATTGCCTGCCCGGAGGCCCCCTTGACCAGGTTGTCGATCACCGCCAGTACCACCACGGTGTCGCCATCGCTCGGGCGATGGACCGCCAGGCGGCAGACGTTGGCCCCCTTGACGCTACGGGTCTCGGGATGGCTGCCGACCGGCATGACGTCGACGAAGGGCTCGGCGGCAAAGCGGCACTCGAAGAGGCTCTGCAGATCGCCGGGGTCACGGGTCAGCCTGCCGTAGAGCGTCGCGTGGATGCCTCGGATCATTGGCGTCAGGTGTGGCACGAAGGTCAACCCCACCGGCCCCCTGGCAGCGTCGCCGAGGCCTTGGCGAATTTCCGGGAGATGGCGATGGCCGGCGGCGCCGTAGGCCTTCATCGATTCGCTGGCCTCGGCCATCAGTGACGGCACCTTGGCGCCACGGCCGGCGCCGGTGACGCCGGACTTGCAGTCGGCGATGATGTGGTCGACATCGATCAGGCC
>SKVX01000457.1 GCA_007129225.1 Halomonas sp. | reverse complement strand
GTGCGGTGGACAACGAAACCGAGGCGGCCATCCAGCGCTCGCTGCTCAAGATCGGCCATGGCCGCACGGTGATCATGATCGCCCATCGGCTCTCCACCATCGTGCACGCCGACGAGATCGTCGTGGTAGATGGCGGCCGGGTCGTGGAGCAGGGCAGCCACACCGAACTGCTGGCGCGAGATGGGCGCTATGCCGGCCAGTGGAAAGTACAGACGGGAGCGCTGGAAGAGAGCGAAGCTCTGACGTAACGCACATGGGCGAGGCGCTCGGTCGGCTCGGCCTGGAAGTGCAGACCTGACGCTTCACCGTGGCGGCGGTGATGGTCTTTCAGTTGCTGGTGGAGCTGTTTTGTATGGGCCCTTTCTGCGCTGGGTCCCGGGCAGGCTGCTTCCCAATCGCCCGGCGCAGTGAGTTTTTCGTGGAAAGTCGTGCGCCGCTCATCAAGACTCGGGGCTGATGGGATCAATGGAGGATTCGTCATGCCAGAAGCAGTTATCGCCAGGCATTCAGCCCGGCAGGAAGTCAGGCGTTCACGGCTGTGGACAGGGACGGCAGTGGCACTCTGGTTGACGGCTCTGGCCTCCCAAGGGCTAGCGTCGACGCCCGGGCTTACGGCCGCGGAATCCGATCCGGTGAAGCTCGGCTGGATGCAGGGGTTCCCGCCACCTTCCGAGCGGATCATCGGCCACCCCGATAGCGACTACTTCAGCTTTCCCAAGCTGCGCTGGACGGTGTGCCACTTTCGGGAGCTACTGCCGACAAGGCGGGTAAGCCGCGGCCTCCAGGCGGCCCGACCGCTTTCCTATGCCCTGGACCCAAACATCGATGCGGTCACCTTTACCCCGTTGGGCGGTGGTGAGCCAGTGACTTGGGGGGCGGCCTTCGACGCCAACTACACCGACGGCCTCCTGGTGCTGCACGAGGGGCGTGTGGTCCATGAGCGCTATGCGGGCTGCCTGGACGAGGCCGGCGTGCACGGCGCCATGTCGGTGACCAAGTCGGTGACCGGGCTGCTGGCCGAAATCCTGGTGGCCGAAGGCTCCCTGGACGAGACGGCTTTGGTGGCGGAGATTTTGCCGGAGCTGAAGGACAGCGCCTTCGGCAATGCCACCGTGCAGCAGGTCATGGAGATGACCACCGGGCTTGACTTCAGCGAGGACTACGCCGATCCCGAGGCTGAGATCTGGGCCTACAGCGCAGCGGCAAGTCCACTGCCCAAGCCCGAGGACTATGAAGGGCCGCGTAGCTACTACGAGTTCCTGGCCACGGTGCAGCCCGAAGGTACCCACGGCGAGGCCTTCGGCTACCGCACCGTAAACTCTGATGCCCTGGGGTGGATTATTGCCCGTACTGCCGGCAGCTCGGTGGCGGATCTTGTCAGCGAGCGGCTCTGGCAGCCCATGGGCGGCGAGCAGGACGCCTACTTCACCGTGGACTCCATCGGCACTCCCTTCGCCGGCGGTGGGCTGAGTGCAGGCCTGCGCGACTTGACACGCCTTGGGCAACTGGTGCTGGACGGCGGCGAGCTCGACGGCGAGCGGCTCTTCCCCGAAGCGGCGGTTGATCGCATCCGCCAGGGTGGCGACCGCGATGCTTTTGCCCGGGCCGGCTACGAGAATCTGCCCGGTGGCAGCTACCGTGGCATGTGGTGGCTTTTGCACAATGACCACGGCGCCTTCACCGCCCGGGGGGTGCACGGCCAGACAATCTACGTCGATCCCACTGCCCGGATGGTAATCGTACGCTTTGCCTCTCATCCGGTGGCGGGCAATACGGCCAACGATGCGACCTCGTTGCCCGCCTACCAGGCGCTGGCCGAGTATCTGATGCAGCGCGAGCCAGCGGAGTAGGGGGTCAGCGTTTCATCAGCATGGCATCTAGACTCACCGGCACCTCGTCGCCGATCTGCTCGTAACCGAGCAGCAGCATGACCGAGCGCAGGGTGGGGTCGGCCATCAGCTGCTGGCCGTCCAGCGCCACCCGCTCCGCATTGGTGATGCGGATTTCATCGGCGGAGACCCGGGTAAAGCGTACCTCCAGCGGCTCCTGGCGGGTCGCATTGCCCGATTGCACCGAAAGCTGCAGGGTTTCCACCAGCGATTCGCCCACCGGCAGTGCATCCAGGCGCTCCGGCGGGAAGCGGGTGGTCAGGGTCGCCATGGGCCGCTCGGTCAGGCCGGAAAGCCACGGCGGCAGGGGCCCCAGTCGCTCCACCACATCGCTTTGGTTCAAGCGCAGCGGCAGCTCCAGCTCGCCACTGGCGTTGGCACTGCCGGCCAGTCGACGTACCTCATGATGGCGTGGCACCGGGCCATCGGGGCCGATCTGCACGATGGTGGCCGACACGCGGGACTGCGCCGGGTCCAGCTCCCACGCCGCCAGCAGCGGTGACAGCAGCAGCAGGGCCAGGCCGCTCGCCAGCCCAGCCCCTTGACTCCACTTCGTACCCAGGCGATGGCATCGTCTCATCAGCGTTTTCTCCATGGGCGATATGCCCACCCATCGAGACACGGGAACCGGCCGGAAGTGCCCCGCTCGGCAGCGGAAAAGAAGGAACAAACGAGGAGCTGGCCTCATGCAGCCGCTTTCGCTATCATACGGCGGCGCAAGCAAGGGCCTATAGCTCAGTTGGTTAGAGCAGGGGACTCATAATCCCTTGGTCGCTGGTTCGAGTCCAGCTGGGCCCACCATCCTTTATTACCTTCCTCTATCCTCTGCTACCGAGCAAGCTCACGGTGCCTGCCCAGTCAGCACCCGCAATGCGGCCTCGCTGGAGATCGCCTGACCGGGCTCTTCTCCCCACAGCATGCCGATGGGCACGGCGTAGCAGCCCGGCACTTTCAGCTTCAGGCAGTGGCGGCCGGTGTAGATCAGCATACCACCCTTGAAGTATTTTCCGGCCTGGTCGGCAAGCCGGGCGAGGCCGGCGGCGTCCTTGGCTTGCACGCTTGCGGCACGCTTGACCTCCACGCCCCAGAGTTCCTGGCCGCGCTCGATGATCAGGTCGACCTCTACTTGATCCTTGTCCCTGTAGTGGGAGAAGCGCAGTTCGGGGTCGACC
>SKVX01000456.1 GCA_007129225.1 Halomonas sp. | reverse complement strand
GAAGATTTCCGACACCTGGCCCGAACGCGAGATCATCCGCTCGGTCTACGGGGTAGGCTACAAGTATCAGCCCGAGGAGTAGGCTTCACAGGGTTTGCACACTCCGTGCACGCCCGCTGCACGCCGTTTCCGGATACTGACACCATCACCCCCGCACCGAGGAGTTGCTGATATGAAACGTTCCATGACCCGCACGCTGTTGATGCCCGCCCTGCTCGCCGTCGCCATTGCGCCCCTCTCGCTGGCAGCGACTGCCGGCCAGGGCGACAAGGACTGGAGCGAGCAGCGCCTGGCGCTGTTCGAGCGCGCCGGCCTCGACGAGGAGACCCGCTCGGCCCTGGAAGAGGCCCACACCGAGCATCATCAGGCACTCCGTGAGCTGCATCGGCAGCATCGCGAGCGTATGGACCAGCTTCTCGGCGAAGAGGAGCGTGAGGCGCTGCAAGAAGCCAAGCGCGAGATGCGCCAGGAGCAGCGTGGTGAGCACCGCGGACAGGGCTATCACAGTATGCCGCAGCGCCTCAGCACCCTGGTCGACAGCTGGGAGCTCTCCGACGAAGAGCGTGAAGCGCTCACCGAGCTGCGCCAGTCCCTGTATGCCGATATGCAGGAGCTACGCGGCCAGCCGTTCGAGTCTCGCGAGGAGCGCCGCGAAGCCTGGCAGGCCCTGCGCGACGAGCATCAGGATGCCCTTGGCGAGCTGCTGAGCGAAGAGCAGATCGAAGCCATGAAGGCCATGATGCAGCCCCGCGGTTACAAGGGTCATGGCAAACGGTATGGCGACGAAGCCAACAACTGATCGCCGTCTCGACGAATTCCCCCCGGCCCGACCTCCGTGTCGGGCCTTTTCATGGTTCTTCGTCGGCTAGTTGTAGAGCACACCCGGCAGCCACATGGCGATGCCCGGGAAGTTGTAGAGAATGACCATCGCCACGATCACCAGCAGCAGGAAGGGCGCGATGCCCAGGAAGATATCGTTCAGCTGCACGCTCTTTGGCGCGATTCCCTTTAGATAAAAGGCCGACATGGCCATGGGCGGCGTCAGGAAGGAAGTCTGGATATTGAGCGCCACCAGCACGCCGAAGAACAGCGGATCGATGCCGAACATGGCCAGCAGAGGCAGGAAAATCGGCACGAAGATGATGATGATCTCCGTCCACTCCAGGGGCCAGCCGAGGATGAAGATCATCACCTGGGCCAGGATCAGGAACTGCAGCGGGGTCAACGACATGCCGCTGATCCAGTGTTCGATCAGCGAGTGACCGTCGAGCAGCGAAAACACCGACGAGAAGATCCACGAACCGACGAACAGCCAGCAGACCATGGCGCTGGTTCGTGCGGTGAGAAAGACCGCCTCCCTGAGCCGTGCAAAGGTCAGCTGACGATAGGCCGCCGCCAGCAAGATGGCGCCCAGTGCCCCGATCCCCGCTGCCTCGTGGGGCGTGGCGAGACCGAACAGAATCGCCCCCAGCACCGACATGATCAGCACGAACAGCGGTACGAAGGAGGTCAATAGGCCCCAGTAGACCTGGCCCAGCGGCACATCGAGTTCCTTCTGGGACAGCTTCGGCGCCACCTTCGGGTTGATCAACGCCCGTCCCATCACATAGGCGATGTAGAGCCCCGCAAGCAGCAGACCCGGCAGCAGGGCGGCCGCATAGAGACGCACTACCGAGACCCCGGCCATGGCCCCATAGAGAATCAACATGATACTCGGTGGGATCAGGATACCGAGGCAGCCCCCGGCACAGATCACACCGCTGGACATGCGCTTGTCATAGCCGGCATTGAGCATCGCCGGCAGTGCCAGCAGCCCCATCAGGGTCACCACCGCACCCACGATACCGGTGGCGGTCGCGAACAGGGCACAGGTGATCAGGCTCGCTACCGCCAGCGAGGCCGGCATGCCGCGGGCGGCCAGTTGCAAGCTGGAGAACAGCCTGTCGAGGATATTCGCTCGCTCCACCAGATAGCCCATGAACAAAAAAAGCGGCACGGCAATCAAAACGTCGTTGGCCATGACCCCATAGGCACGCTGGACCAGCAGCGAGAAGATGATATCGCCGATGGCGAAATAGCCGAAGGCCACGCCCATGGCGATCAGGGTGAAGGCGATGGGGAAACCGAGCATGATCAACGCGACCAGCATGCCCAGCATCATGATACCTACCTGTGGCTCGGTCATTGACGCGTCTCCCCGGAATCGGACTGGGCGGCCTTGATTTCTTCCTGCTTGTTGACCGGGATCGCGATCTCCTCCACGTCACCGAGCCGCCTCGGCCATTGGCCATGCTTCAGGCACAGCACGCATCGGCTGACTTCGGCGACGCCCTGCACCATCAGCAGGAATGCCGCTGCGGGAATGACGAACTTGAAGGGATAGATGGGCGGCCCGCCGGGGGTATAGGAGCTGTGCTCGTTCTGGCGATAGGAGAGCGCGAAGTAGTCCCAGCCGTACCACACCAGCGCCAGAATGCCCGGGTAGAAGAAGATCACATACAGGCAAAGGTCCAGCCCCGCCTGCACCCGTGGCGGAAAATAGCGCGACACCACATCGGCCCTCACATGTGCACTGTGTGCCAGTGCATAGGCGCCGCTCATCATGAACAGCGTCCCGTAGAGCATATAGCTGGTGTCGTAGGCCCAGGCCGTGGGCGCCCCCATGACATAGCGCATGAAGACTTCGTAGCCCACCACGAAGGTGAGTATCAGGATCGCCCAGGCGAAGAGTTTCCCCGCCCAGGTGCTCAGGTGATCGATGAAGAAGATAAAGCGCATGGAGACCTCTCACCAGGGGAGTCACCGCTTACCCGGCGGCTCCCCGAAGCATGACTTCCGACGCCATCCTGGCATCGGCAAGCTGACAGGCATCGGCCCTGGCCCGCCGGGAGCGGGCCGAGGACCGAAATACGTTACAGGATGGTGGAAGTGTCGGTAGGCGCCTTGCCGTAGAAATGCCGATAGGCCGGCTCCTTGGGAGTATTACCCTCCAGGTGAAAGCCGACGACCCGTTCGCAGTATTCGCGCTGACTGTCGACCACCCGCTTGAAGAACTCGCTGTTGTTCGACTCGTTCTCGATGACGGTATCCCAGGCCTCAAGCTGGGCCTCGAGAATCGAGTCAGGGGTGATATAGGTCTCTACACCTTGCTCCTCGCGCATGGCCTGCAGGTCCCTGGGATAGCGGTCCATCGCCTTCCAGTACATCTCGGATGAGGCCGCCTTGGCGGCGTATTGCAGGATCGCTTGGAACTCCTCGGGCAGGCTATCGTGCTTCGCCTTGTTGAGAATGATCTCGAAGGATTCACAGTCCTGGTGATAGCTGCGCAGCATCCAGGTCTTGCTGACATCGGGAAAGCCCAGCAGGCGATCCGAGGAGGGGTTGTTGAACTCGGCACCGTCGAGCAGGCCGCGGTCCATGGCCGGAACGATATCCCCACCCCCCATGATGGTGACGGCTGCGCCGAATTCACGCATCAGGTCGGCCGCCAGCCCCACGGTACGGTATTTGAGCCCCTGAAGGTCTTCTACGCTACGGATCGGCTCCTTGAACCAGCCCAGGGCCTGGGTCGGCATGGGTCCCGTGAGATACCCGACCAGCGGCAGCTCCAGGTTCTCGAGCAGTTCGTTGTAGAGTGCCATGCCATCGCCGTTCCAGAACCACGCCAGGAACTGATGTGCGTCCCAGCCGAACGGTGGCGGCGTACCGAACAGCGAGAAGGCCTTGTGCTTGCCGTACCAGTAGGCAGACACCCCATGGCCGCCGTCCAGGGCACCGGATATCACCGCGTCCTGCATCTGCAGCGCCCCTACCACTGCCCCCGCAGGCAGCAGGTTCAACCGCAGGCGACCACCGGACATCTCATTGACGATGCGCACATAGTCGGAGGCAAACTCGTGGAAGATATCCTGATTGGGCCAGGTGCTCTGGAAACGCAGGGTCGTGGTCTGGGCCACGGCGATACTGGGAAAGCCTACCGCGGCAACGGCACCGGCGCCGACGGCAGCGGCCGAACCGGTGAGAAAGCGACGGCGGGATTGTCGGTCGGTGGTCCTGGAAGGCGCAGTATCGGAAACGGGCGTGAAGGCGTTGTTAACGTCCGGCTGGTCAGCCGGTTGCTTGTCATGAGCCATTACATACTCCGGAGTTATCATTGTTCTAGTGCGTACTTTCCTCGCCGGACAACCCGGCAGGTCAGTCGTCCCGAGGGCATCCCTGCTGTAGCTGGCGTAGCTGGCGCAGCGTGCATGGCTTCCTGATTGCAGTCGGTTACATCAGGTATAGCTGGCCTAAGCCGAACTGCAAGGAGAACCGCCCGCTTTCGTTAACGTTTAGCGGTCCCAGTCAACGCAGGGTTGAAGCTTCGCCAAGATGTGCGTATTTTATTTGAACGTTCATTCAATAAAAGAATACTTCCCGTCATCCAACCGTAGAGCCAGGGCCACAGATAGCGAGCATGCAGCAAGGAGGGGCATCGCTGCGGCTGCATCGACTGGCCTCGTCCGGGACACCAGGCAGGCGTGCTTTCGATTGTGGAGAACAATCTACAGCGCGTCTCGGTATCGGATATCGGCGGGAGACCCATCCAACCGACAGGAGTAGGCTCTGCATGGCGCATAGCAATCCGCTTTCCGAACGACGGGACCGACTCAATCCCGTGGTATTTCACGGCTCCGTTGCCGGCATACTGGTCTTTCTCGTATTGACCATGACCTTCACCGAACAGGCCGGTGCCTTCTTCGATACCGGCCTGGCCTGGGTCAGCCAGACCTTCGGCTGGTACTACATGCTGGCGGTTCTCGCCTACCTGATCTTCGTGATTGCCATCGGCCTGTCACGCTTCGGCAGCATACGCCTCGGCCCCGACCACTCGCGGCCGGAGTTCTCGCTGCTCTCCTGGTCCGCCATGCTTTTCGCTGCCGGCATCGGTATCGACCTACTGTTCTTCAGCGTTGCCGAGCCGGTCGCCCACTACCTGGCACCGCCGGACATGACCCCGGAGAGCCAGGAGGCAATGCGGGCCGCCGTCGTCCAGACCTTCATGCACTGGGGCCTGTCCGGCTGGGGGCTCTATGTGCTGATGGGCATGGCCCTGGCCTATTTCAGCTATCGTCACCGACTGCCGCTGGCCATTCGCAGCGCGCTCTACCCGCTGCTCGGCAAGCGCATCCATGGTCCCATCGGCAATGCCGTGGACATCACCGCGGTGATCTCCACCGTGTTCGGCATCGCCACCAGCCTGGGTATCGGCGTGATGCAGCTCAACTACGGGCTGGCCTACATGTTCGACGTGCCCGAAAGCCTCTCGGTGCAGATCATCCTGATCGCCCTGGTGGTGGTCCTCGCCACCATTTCGGTGGTCAGTGGCGTGGAGAGGGGCATCCGGCGCCTGTCGGAGTTCAATATGCTGTTGGCACTGGCGCTGCTGCTGTTCGTGCTGTTCCAGGGCCACACCCTGCAGCTGCTCGACATGGCGGTGAACAACGCGGGCGATTATTTCTCCACCTTCATCGCCAAGAGCTTCGATACCTACGCCTTTGCCGGCGACGCCGCCAACGAGTGGAAGATGTGGTGGACGATCTTCTTCTGGGGCTGGTGGATTGCCTGGACGCCCTTCGTCGGGCTGTTCCTGGCGCGCATCTCCCGCGGGCGAACCATTCGCGAATTCGTCGCCGGCGCGCTGGGCATTCCGCTGGCCTTCATAATGGTGTGGATGTCGGTGTTCGGTAACAGTGGCATCGAGCTGGTGGCCAACCAGGGCGTCATTGAGCTGGGCGAACAGGCCCTGAGCACGCCGCAGACCACCATGTACACCCTGCTCGAGTACTATCCCTATATCGGGCTCACCGCCGCGGTGGTCACCGTGCTCGGCATCGTCTTCTTCATTACGTCGGCAGACTCCGGCGCCCTGGTACTGGCCAACTTCACCTCGATCCTTTCAGACGTGAACCATGACGCCCCGATCAAGTTGCGTATCTTCTGGTCGGCAATGATCGGGCTGGTGACGGTGGCGCTGCTGATGGCGGGTGGCCTGGCGGCGCTGCAGAGCGCCGTGGTGATCACCGCCCTGCCCTTCTCGCTGGTGATCTTCGCGATCATGGTGGGGATGTACAAGGCACTCAAGCTCGAGGGCAGCAAGGCCGATGCGCGCCGTCAGGTCACCGGCACCGCGCCGGGTGGCGACTGGCGCGAGCGCCTGGACCGCGCGCTCGACACCTCCAACCGCGCCGGCGCCGCCGCGACCATCGAGCATGCCATTCGCCCGGCGCTGACCCAGTTCGCCCAGGAGCTGGAGAGCCGCGGGCAGACGGCAAATGTCACCGAGGAGGTCTTCGAGGGCGAGCCGCTTCCGCGCGTGACCCTGCAGGTGGATCTCGGCGAGGCCGCCAGCTTCGTCTACCAGGTATGCCCGCACCGCATGCGCACGCCGAGCTTCCTGCCGGCGGACGACGACTACTACGTACGCCTCGACGTCTACCTGGCGGAAGGCGGCCTGGAGAAGGATCTCAACGGCTTCACCCGTGGCCAGGTGATTGCCGATGTGCTCTCGGAGTACGAGCGCCACCTGCACTTCCTGGCACTCGCCGGCCAGGGCGGTTACGTACAGGCCATGCCGGGTGCCGTGGGTGAACTGCCCGACGCCGCCACCCAGAGCTGATACGTACCAAGCCAACCGACGGCGGCGCCCCAGGGCGCCGCCGTTTTGCGTCGGACCTCCCCTACCCGTCTTACACCGCCACCGGTCTCACACCGCCACCGGTCTCACACCGAGCATGAGACCATTCATCCAGCGCTGATCTCAATTCTCGGCGACATTGATGATCATCATGGGGATCGACAGGTGGTGGAGGACGTCCTCAGTCACGCTGCCTTGAAGCAACCGCTTCACGCCGGCCCGCCCGTGGCTGGCCATGGCCACCAGTGATACATCTTGTAATTCTGCAAGTTCAACGATTTCCTCGGCCGGCTTGCCGAAATGGATGGCCACCGAGACGTCGTAGCCCTTCGATCTAAGCTCCGTGATGTCATCGTCGAGTTCACGACGAAGCTGCTCCTCGAAGGGGCTCCACCCCGTATCCCGGAAGAGGGCGTGAGGGTCTGCCTTCTCAGACCGTGTAGTCACGGCACCGTAGGGTCCAAGGTCACCGCTCATGATCATCGGCCGTGTGAGGATGTTGCTCGAATCGAACTGGCTCGATGGTACCCGGTCGGCACGCAGCAGGAGAATCTCATAGCGATCGGGACCGAAGAAATCACACACCGCCGGAAGAATCTTGCGGCTCACATCCGAACCGTCCAATGGAACGAGAATCTTTTGCTTGCTCATGGCGCCTGTCCTGTACGTGAGAGGTGGGGGCTAGAACCGCTTTCGATTTCGTCTAGAGCTTAGCCCACGCCCCGGATCCGCACACTCCCGAGTGGAGCCACCCTACGCCGCCCCTTGTCGTTCAGGCCTCACCCATCATTCCCCCTGCAGCGTGGCGATCAACCGCCGTGCACCGCCATGCTCGCGATGCTCGCCGAGCCAGATGCCCTGCCAGGTGCCCAGGGCAAGGCGCCCCTCGCACACCGCCAGGGTGATCTGGGTGCCAAGCAGGCTGGCGCAGACATGGGCCGGCATGTCGTCCGGTCCCTCCAGGGTGTGGCGAAAATAGGGCAGGTCCCCGGGGATACGATCCCGCAGGAAGGCATCCAGGTCGTGACGCACGTCCGGGTCGGCGTTCTCGTTGAGGGTCAGCGACGCCGAGGTATGCAGCAACTGCAGGTGCAGCAGCCCGATCGACACCGCCTCCAGTCCGCTGACCCCGTCGACCACCTCAGCGGTGATCAGGTGAAAGCCCCGCGAGCGCGGGGCCAGTCGAAGCTCCTGCTGTTGCCACATGGCGGATCCTCTTTACAAGCGGATAGTGTCCACCGCCATGCTAAACGGCTGCGGCGCCATGGCAAGCGTACCGCCCGCCCGTACAGACGGCACGCGCTCGCCTGACCTCATCAGTTGCGAGGATCATCCGCCGGGTCGATGTACTCGATACCCCAGGGTCCCTCGCCATGCAGCTGGATGATCGTCTCTCCCTCCGCATAGCCGAACATGCCGTCGCCCGGCGCCATGATGGCATAGCCTCCCACGGGCAGCTCCTGGGTGGCATCAGAATCGAACGCCTCGCCATGGGCAAAGTGCAGGGTGCCCTCGAGCACCGTCACCCGTTCGTAGGCGGGATGCACATGAGGCTTGATCTCGTAGCCGTCCTCCAGTCGCAGGCGAAAGGTGAAGGGCTCCTCGGCCGAGAGGTCACCTTCGATGATGGCGATTTCGGCACCCTCGCCCATGGAACCCACCGGCCCCCAGCTCAGGTCATCGGGGGTGCCCAGTACGTGGCCATCGCCATGGTAGGTCTCCGCCTGCAGTGCGCCGGCAGCCAGGGCAAAGGCTGCGGCAGCCAGGATTGCGGTCTTGAGGCTTGTCTTGTGGCTCATGTCGTCGCTCCTCTTTGACTGATTCCACACGGCACCCGAGTACCGTGTGTCCCAAGGACGCAGCGACGACCGCCATTGTTCCCGCTCATGCCAGCCAATACGACGCCAGCCGACCGGGAACCATCGAGCGCCCTGCCGCGTCCTTGCCACAAGTGCGATTTGCCCCCTGCCCACGGGCGTTCCATGCTCAAGAGGTGCCCAATGACCGACACCAGCCAGCTCGCTCTCACGTCGAGGGCATGGCTTGCCCCTCGTCAGCGGGCGAATCCGGGGAATGTCATGATATTTCACGACGCATCCCATCGGCGGCAGTGGTTCGAACAACGCCTGGAGCCGCTGATGGACCGGCTCTATGGCACGGCGCTTCGTCTCACCCGCAACCCCGACGATGCCGAGGATATCGTCGCTGACGCGGTCGTCAGGGCTTGGTCTCAGCTCGACAAGCTACGCGACCCCGAACGCTTCGACGCCTGGCTGTTCCATATCCTCACCAATACCTTCATCAGCGAGTGGCGACGACGGCAAAGCCGTCCCCAGGCCGCAGCCGACTTTGACACGGCATCACCGGAGGCCCTCGATGCGGACGGATTCACCCTGTTCCAGCAGCTGCATCAACCCTTCCTGCTCTGGTGGGGCAGCCTGGAGGATCAGTTCTTCAACATCCTGTTGCAGGAGGAACTGCAGGAAGCGCTGGATGCGCTTCCCGAGCCATACCGGGTAGCGATTGTGCTGGTGGAAGTGCAGGGCTATACGTATGAGGAGGTATCCGGCCTGCTCGGTATCCCGCTGGGTACCGTTCGCTCACGGCTGAGCCGGGCGCGCTCGCTGCTGCAGAAGCGGCTCTGGAGACAGGCCAGGGAGGCCGGCGTGGCACCCGACCATACCGGCAAGGAAGGGCGGCAGCCATGAGCAAACGGGACCTCAGCTGCGAGGAAGTCATCGAGCGGCTCTTCGACTATCTCGACCGGGAGCTGGATCACCGGCAGGCGGCCGATATGGAGCGGCACCTGTCACGGTGTCGCGATTGTTTTACGCGGGCCGAATTCGAAAAACGACTACGGGCCAGGGTGGCGGCATCCGGCACGGTCAAGGCTCCGCCTCGGCTGTATCGTCGCATCGTCAACCTGCTGGACAGGTTCGACGATGACGATCCGGACATGCCCCACTGAGCCCGACAGGAGGTCCCTGATGGTAGCCATACTGGGTTATTCACGACAGCAGATCGTCTCGGCGGTCCAGGACATGTACACGGCCGTGGCCGACGCGCCCGCCTCCCCTTTTCACTTTCCTGTCGGCGGCAGAACCTGCGATCGACTCGGCTATCCGGAGGAGTACACGGCCGGCCTGCCGACAGGGCTGATGGACTCCTTCGCCGGGGTCGGCTACCCCTTTCGGGCCGACGCCATCCGGCCCGGCGACACGGTGCTCGACATCGGTGCCGGTGCCGGCAACGACTCGCTGATCGCCAGCCGCCTCGTTGGCCCCTCCGGCCGGGTGATCGCTCTCGACCTTACCGCTGCCATGACTCGCAAGCTCAAGCAGTCTGCCGAACGCGGCGACGCGGACAATCTCGATGTGGTGCAGGCCTCGGCGGAGCAACTCCCGCTGCCCGATGCCAGCATCGATGCCATCACCAGCAACGGTGCCCTCAACCTGGTGCCGGACAAGCGACGGGCCGTCACCGAGATGTTCCGCGTGCTGCGTTCGCACGGTCGCCTGCAGCTTGCCGATGTCGTCATTCATCGTCCAGTCTCGGTGGACTGTCAAGACGACCCGCGGCTATGGGTCGAGTGCGTGGTCGGCGCCACGGTCAGGGAGGACCTGATCGCGCTGTTCGAAGACGCCGGTTTCGAGGATGTCACGACGGTGGGCAGCCATGACTACTTCGCCCTGAGTCCCAGCGCCCAGACCCGGGAGATCGCGGAGAGCTTCGGCGCCCACTCCATCGAACTCGGCATGCGACGCGGCGAACAGGCACCTTCCTGGATCCACCAGTGGCTGAGGCGGCTCGACCCACGACGCTGGCTGCTGCGACTGCGCCGGCGCGGCCTGCTGGGCGCAGCCGCACTTGGCCTGGCTCTTCTGAGCTGCTACGGCACCCTGGCCCTGGTCAGCCTGCTGCCTCTGCTGGGGGCTGGGCTCGTCATTCATGAAGGTGCCTGGGCCGGCGCCATTGCTGGCTTCGTGCTGCTCGCCCTGGCCGCACTCCTTGCCGGTTATCGGCAGCACCACGCCATCGTCCCACCGCTACTCGCCACAGCGGGCAGCGCAGCCATCCTCTATGCACTGTTCATCGATTACCGGGTGCTGGTTGAGCTGGCCGGCTTCCTGCTGCTGGGTGGTGCTGCATTGTGGGATCTACGCCAGCGACGGCACCAGGAAATCAGGGTGCTGGGGCTGGATCAGCCCTCTGCCGAATGAATTGAGCCAACTGGGTCGGCTGGCCAAGGGTTGGATGCCACTCACCGATGCCCGACAGCAAGACCCGGTAGCCATTGCGGCTTGCCACGCCACGCGCCCAGCTGGCAAAGCGTGCCCGGTCCCATTCGAACTTGTGGTCGGGCTCGCGAAACTCCCCCGGCGCCAGGCCATAGAGCGGATTGAACTCGCGATTGGGCGTGGTC
The DNA here is from genome assembly GCA_007129225.1 of Halomonas sp. GTDB lineage: Bacteria > Pseudomonadota > Gammaproteobacteria > Pseudomonadales > Halomonadaceae > Halomonas. Next base: position 20,656 of record SKVX01000456.1, on the reverse strand, counting down.
AGCACCAGCAAGCGTGGACGCAAGCCGGCAAAGACGGCGCGCTCCACCCGGGAAAGCGACGCTGGAGGGACATGCTCGATGGTCTCGACCATGGCCGCGGCATCAAAGTCGGCCAGGCCCCCAGGTGGGTCGACATAGGAGCCGCAGACGAGCTCAAGACGTGACCGGACCTCGGCTGACAGTGTGTCGAAACGCATCTTGGCCTGGGCCAGCAATTCACCGGAAAGTTCGAGACCAACCAGTTGCTCGAACTGCGACTCGCGCAGCAGGTATTGCAACAGGGTGCCGGTGCCACAGCCGAGATCCAGCACTCGCCGTGCACCGCTCCCAAGAAGCAGGTCGGCGACACGCTGCAGGCGCTCCTGGTGCAGGTCGAGGGTTTCGATGTCCATCATGGCGTCTCTCCCGAAGAGACCATGATGATGAAGTAACCCATGGCCGCTGGATAGACAGGGAGCTTGCCCGTGGCACTTACTGATGAATAGGGAGTGCGGTGCCGCCCATTGACAGTGCCGCCAAGCGCCCGGGACAAGGCCCGGGCGCAGGGAGCTGTCAGAAGAAACCGAGCGGATTGATGTCGTAGCTCACCAGCAGGTTCTTGGTCTGCTGGTAGTGCTCGAGGGCCACCTTGTGGGTCTCGCGGCCGACGCCTGACTTCTTGTAGCCGCCGAAGGCGGCATGGGCCGGGTACTGGTGGTAGCAGTTGGTCCACACCCGGCCGGCCTGGATGCCGCGCCCCATGCGGAAGGCCACATTCATGTCGCGGCTCCACACCCCGGCGCCAAGGCCGAACTCGGTATCGTTGGCGATGGCCAGCGCCTCTTCCTCATCCTTGAAAGTGGTCACAGCGACTACAGGACCAAAGATCTCCTCCTGGAACACGCGCATGCTGTTGTTGCCCTTGAGCAGGGTCGGCTGGATGTAGTAGCCCTTGTCGTAGGCGGGGTCGAAGCTCTCCTTGTCGCCGCCGGTGAGAAACTCCGCACCCTCCTCACGGGCAATGTCCATGTAGGACATGATCTTGTCGAACTGCTCCTGAGAGGCCTGGGCGCCGACCTGAACGTCGGTATCCAGCGGGTTGCCACGTTTGATCTGCCCTACCTTCTCCATGACCTTGGCCATGAAAGCATCGTACATGCTCTCCTGGATCAGCGCCCGGGAGGGGCAGGTGCACACTTCGCCCTGGTTGAAGAACGCCAGCACCAGGCCCTCGGCCGCCTTGTCGATGAACTCGGGTTCGGCGTTCATGATGTCGGCGAAGTAAATGTTGGGCGACTTTCCACCCAGCTCCACGGTGGAGGGAATGATGTTCTCGGCGGCGCACTTGAGGATATGAGCACCCACGGGAGTGGAGCCGGTGAAGGCGATCTTGGCGATGCGCTTGCTGGTGGCGAGTGCCTGGCCGGCCTCGGCGCCGTAACCGTTGACCACGTTGACAACACCCGGCGGCAGCAGGTCACCGACCAGTTCCATCAGCTTCAGGATCGATGCCGGGGTCTGCTCGGCGGGCTTGAGGACCACACAGTTACCGGCAGCCAGCGCAGGCGCCAGCTTCCAGGTCGCCATCAGCAGCGGGAAGTTCCACGGGATGATCTGGCCCACCACGCCCAGCGGCTCGTGGAAGTGGTAGGAGACGGTATTGGCATCGATGTCGGCCGCCGTACCCTCCTGGGCGCGGATGCAGCCGGCAAAGTAGCGGAAGTGATCGACCGCCAGCGGCAGGTCGGCGTTCAGGGTCTCCCGCACCGCCTTGCCGTTATCCCAGGTTTCGGCCACGGCCAGCATTTCCAGGTTCTGCTCAATGCGATCGGCGATCTTGAGCAGGATGTTGCTGCGCTCCGCGGCGGAGGTCTTGCCCCAGGCCGGCGCGGCGGCGTGAGCGGCATCCAGCGCCTTTTCAATGTCCTCGGCGGTGGAACGGGGGATCTGACAGAACACGTCGCCGTTGACCGGACTGACGTTGTCGAAGTACTGGCCCTTCACCGGTGGCACGAACTCGCCACCGATGTAGTTGCCGTAGCGAGACTCGAAGGTGATGACGGAACCGGACTGGCCGGGATTGGCGTAGATCATGGCGTGACTCCTGACTGTTATCGTTATGGTTGAGTGACAACACCCAGTATTGGTCAGCAAGGGAAAGTACGACATACTGCCGACGCAGGAGACGGGCTCCTTCCTTGGTAGGAGATAACAGGAGAGACCCATGTATACCCTGATGGTCGCCGATGACCATCCGTTGTTCCGAGATGCCCTCTGCGCCGTGATCGATGCGGGGCTGCCAGGGTGCCAACTGCTCCAGGCGGGTAGCGTGGCGGTGGCGCTGCAGCTGGCGGAGGGTCGCGATGACCTGGACCTGCTTTTGCTTGACCTGGGACTGCCTGATGCCGAGGGGCTCAGCGGGCTGCTCCGCCTGCGTAAAGCCTACCCGCAACTGCCCGTGGCCATCATTTCGGCCGAACAGGACCGTCGCATCGTGCTCGATGCCATCGACATGGGTGCCGTGGGATATATTCCTAAGTCGACGCCCCGCGATGCCCTTCTGGCCGCCCTGGGCCGCATACTGGAGGGCCAGCTCTATTTACCGCCAGACATCATGCGCCGCCCATCCGCACCCAACGCCTCGCCGGCACCGCCCCCCGGCAGCGCGGCCCGGCTCGCCCTGCTGACCGGAAAACAGCTGGAGGTCCTGGAGCGCATGACCCAGGGCGAATCCAACAAGCAGATTGCCAGGGAACTCGGTATCGCCGAAACCACCGTGAAGACTCATGTCTCGGCGATCCTGCGCAAGCTCGATGTCAGCAGCCGCGTCCACGCCATCCTGGCGGCCGGCGAACTGGAGCGGACCCGCTGACACGAGTGTCAAGCCAGCGCCTTGTCACTCCGCACTGCCTGGTCTAGTGTTCCCTTGCCTGATGAGTCAGATATTGCATCAAGAGCATCTTGAGCCGCAGCGGCTTCAGCGGCTTCAGCAGGCACTCATGGCCCAATTGCCTGGCCCGAGCCTTCAGGGCCGCATCATGGTTGGCGGTAATCACCACCACCGGCAGGCCCGGATAACGCCGGCGAAGCCTGGCCGCCACGGCCAGCCCATCTGGCCCGCCCTCCTCAAGATGATAATCCACCAATAGCACGTCGGCAGTGTCATCGCCCTCAAGGGCTTCGAGCTCAGTCAACGACGCTGCCGTGACCACACGGCACCCCCAGCCCTCCAGCAGCGCCGCCATCCCCTTGCAAATGGCCGGATCGTTATCGATCACCCAGACCTTGGCCCCCGCCAGGCTAACCGTCGCCCCCTCGCCCGCCGTTGGTGATGTTGCCCGCGCCAACCGCATCTCTGGCGGCCCGTAGGGCACTCGGACCGAGAACAGCGAACCCCTTCCTGGCCGGGAAACGAGGCGCAGCGGGTGACCCAGCATGCCGCTGATACGATCGACGATGGCAAGCCCCAGCCCCAGGCCCCTGTCCTGTTCACTCGACTCGACGCCGAGTCGGCGAAACTCCAGAAAGATTGCCTCACGCTGAGCCTCGTCGATGCCGAGCCCCGTGTCACCCACCACGATCTCCAGACCGCCGGCTCGATGCCGGCAGCCCAGCAGGATGCGGCCTTTCGGCGTATAGCGAATGGCGTTGGCCAGGAAGTTGCGCACGACCCGGGCCAGCAATGCCAAGTCCGATTCGATCATGGCGTCGCAGTGGACGTAGCGCAGTTCCAATCCTCGGGCCGCGGCCATTTGACGATACTCTTCGGCCAGAACATCGAGCAGCTGGGCGACGGGAAAAGGGGCGATGTCGGGCTTCAGCACGCCTGCGTCCAGTCGGGAAATGTCCACCAGCGTTCCGAGCAGCGCCTCGACCCCCTTGAGCGAGCGACCGATGTGACCGACCAGCCGGTGCGAATCATCGGGCAGCGTATGCTCGTCCAGCGCGCTGGCAAACAGCCGCGCAGCATTGAGCGGCTGCAGCAAGTCATGGCTGACGGCGGCCAGAAACTTGGTCTTGGAGAGGTTGGCGGCTTCGGCCTCGGCCTTGGCCCGGTGCAGTTCGAACAGTGCCTGTTGCAGCGCCTCGGTGCGCTCCCGAACCTGCTCGGCCAGCAGTACCGAGTGCTCGAAGGAGGCGTAGGGTGCACTGCCGGCGACCCCGCCGGATTCGACCCGTTCGATCAATGAGGCGCAGATACGCCTCAGCCGAGCGTTCTCTGCCTGAAGCACACGCTCCCTCTCATGCCATGTGTCAGGAAGTGCAGGCGGTTGGAACAGATCCAATGGCGACTCCGGTGAACGTCTGGTTGATGTGCATGCCGTGGTGCTGTTCGCCATAGGTGTTGAAGCCGACGACACCCGCCTGCCCCAGCAGCTTCGAGGCTTCATCAACCTGGCCCAGCGCCTCCAGTTCAAGCCGCCTCAGGAAGCAATCACAGCCCAGGATCAGGGCTGGCTCACCCAGCCGTTCACGCAGCCCGTCGAGGGTAAGCTGCAAGTCTTCGAGCAGCGGTGCCGGCTGCATGGCCGTCAGCACGATGCCGTTCTCCACCGCACAGTAGAAACTGAGGCTGCCATCCTCGTTGGCCCCCTGAATCGAGCGTACATAGTGCTGTTCACCAATGCGTACCGCCAGGGGATGGCTGGCAAAGATGGCCGGATTCAGCGACGTGACCGGCAGCCCCACCAGGCGTGCGTACTCCGTTGCCGCCGGGGCTGCGTTGAGCTCCAGTACCCGGCGTCGCTCGCAGTCGGCTCGAGTCACCACCAGCTTCTCCCGACGCGGGCGCAAGTGATGGGTGGTAAACACCTCGAAGGGCAAGCGAGTCTGGAACATCACCACCACCGCCGACTCACTGTGAAAACGGCCTTTGCTGTAGACATGAGTATAGGCCAGGCGATTGTCGTCTCCGGCCGAACCGCCAAAGCTGGGGATGGTGCCCAAGGCCGTATCCAGCGTGGCCAGCACCTGCTCCTCACTGCTGGAGAGGCCGTCTAGCAGCGTGAGTACGAAGCGCTGCCCGCCCTCCAGTGCCGACGATGCCTGTCGGCATGACTCGAGCAGCTCGCCGGTCAAGCGCTGCGCCTGCAGCAGACCGAAGCCCTCCAGGTCGTCGATCAAGGTGTGTGCAACGGCGAAAGCACGACGATCGAAGCCGATGGCCACGATGCCGCCACGGCAATACCCTGCGGGTGTGATCTCTCCTGCCGTGGTGCAACCGGAGACGGGTGTATCCTCGAAAGCCGCATCCATCGCTGGCCCCAGCACCTCGAGCGGGTATTCCGCGCTGCAGAAGAACAGCACGAAACCCAGCTCGGAATGCTGCAGCTGCCTGGCCAGCTCTCGCGCGGCCTCACCAGGGTCGCGCCGGGCACTGTAGGCGGTGCCAACGGGTGAACGAGCAGAGTCATCCCCTGTCTCGGTGCGGTCATCGGCAAGCAGATCCATGGCAACCTCAGCGAGTGTTTCCTGCAGTTTAGGCTGCCCCAGGGGGCTGCTACAACGCAGGCCATCGATCACCAGCCCTTACCTGGCAAGATCGCCGGATGCCGTCTGCTCCGCCAGCCACCGCTCGAGTTCTTCGAGCGTCACGGGGATCAAGGCGTGCAGGATCTGCAACTGCGCCGTGACCTCCTCCCGGCGATCATGGTGGGCCAGCACTTCCAGGCGCTGAGCAATGGCAGCGAGCTTGCGGGCACCCAGGCTGGCCGACTCCCCCTTGACGCTGTGGGCAGCAGCTTCCAGGGCTTGCATGTCGCCCTGGTCGACGGCGTTCCGCATGGCATGGCAATACACTTCCAGCTGCTCGCGATGCACCGTGATCAAGGTCGCGACCATCGTCTCGCCCAATGATTCCAGCAGTTCGGTCAAGGCGTGCCCATCTAGCTCGGCGGTGGCAGAAGCGACACCCTCCGCTGCCGTCGTTACCTGCGCCGGCAGTGCGCGACGCAGGCAGGCGGCAAGCTCTCTACGAATCAGCGGCTTGGTCAGATAATCGTTCATCCCGGCATCCAGGCAGCGTGCCCGCTCGGCGCCGGGGCCACCGGCGGTCATCGCCACGACGGGCACCCGGCGGCACCACCCCCCTCTTGCCCGCAAGCGTCGCACGGTTTCCAGACCATCCATGTCGGGCATCTGCACGTCCATGAAGATGAGGTCGAACGTCTCGCTTGCGACGGCCTTCAGGGCCTCCTGGCCACTGCCAGCCACCTCCACGTGGCAGCCGAAGCGCTCCAGCATCGCCACCGCCACCTGCTGGTTGACCGGATTGTCCTCCACCAGCAGCACATTGCCGCTCAGAGTGGGCATCATCAGCCCTGACGACTCGTCACGCTCCACCTCAGCTTCATCGTCGGCCGGCTCGAGCGGCAGCTCGATCCAGAACCGGCTGCCCTCGCCGGGCCGACTGTCGATACCGATCTCGCCTCCCATGGCATCGGTCAGCCGCCGGCAGATGGCCAAACCCAGGCCTGTACCCCCATAACGACGCGCCGTGGAGGCGTCCGCTTGACGAAAGGGTTCGAAGAGACGCTCCTGCTGATCCTCAGCAATACCGGGCCCCGTATCGCACACAGCAAGGCAGAGTCGACCGCTATCCGTTGCCTTCGCCTCGATCACAACCCCGCCACACTCGGTAAACTTGATGGCATTGGCGATCAGATTGAGCAGCACCTGTCTCAGCCGGACGGAATCCCCCATGACCTGCGCCGGCAGGGTCGGCGAGAGATGGCTTTCCAGTTCAAGGCCCTTGGCCTCGGCACGCGGCGCAAAGAGACGGCAGGCATCGTCGATCAACGCTGCCAGCCGAACCGGCCGGCGCTCCAGTTCAAGCTTGCCGGATTCGATCTTGGAAAAATCCAGGATATCGTTGATCAATCCCAGCAGGCGCCCGGCACTGGCATGAAGCGTACCGACATACTCCCGTGAGCGAGCATCCAGTGGCTGGTCCATGAGCAGGTCGCTCATGCCGATGACGCCATTGAGCGGGGTGCGAATCTCGTGGCTTACCGTGGCGAGAAACTCCGACTTGGCCTGGCTCGCCGATTCGGCCTGGCGGGCCGTTCCCTGAAGTTCCCGGCTCAATGTCTCCAGCGAGCGGCGCGCCACCGCATTGTCGCGGGCCTCCCTCACCAGGAAGATGACCACCAGCAACCCGGCCAGGCTCATGGCCAGGATCAACGCCAGCAACAGCACGTAGAGTGTCTGCAAGACCTCCCGGTCACGGGTCGCCGCCTCGGCAAGCAACCCATTGATGGCGATGACCAGCTGTTCGGTATTGCCACTGAGCGCTTCAAGCCTGGCGTCCAGTAACTGACGTGCCGTCTCATCCAGTTGATCAAACGCCTGGATCCCGTCATCGAACCGATCCATCTTTTCGGCGAGCTCGGGCAGCAGGCGATAGGCCGTGGGACTGTATTGGTATAGAGCGGAGATATCGGCTCGGCGCAACTGATTGAAGCGACTGTAGAGCAGCTCAAAGCGCAGCATGAGTGCATCCAGCGACTCGCCGCTGCCGGTCCCGCTGGCCAGATCACTGCGCAATTGCACCATGTCGCGGTCGAGCTTGTAGGCGTGCCATGAGGCGTCCGCACCCACGTTCTGGTAGAGGCCTTCCTGCCGCCAGGCAGCCAGGCCCACCACGACCAGGGCAGCGGTGAAAAAAAGCAGGGCGGCCATGGCACCCAGCTTCAGCCGGAGGGGGTGGCGCAGCACCATTGTCTTGCCCCCGCCTCAGTGCTGCTCAGGGAACATGGATCGTGCCCACGTGCCAGACCGAACGAAAGCGAATGGTCTCGTTGAGTAGCTCAGGATGGTCATCGAAAGGGTAGAGTAGGAAAACCGGACCGAGATCGCGGACGGGGATGGGTTCTCCATCACGCTGGATGGCCAGGATCACGTCGTATTCATGGAAGTCCGACACCGGCACCTTGGCCTCGAAATCATCCAGGGCTCTCACCCGGACATGCTCCACGCTGACACCGGCCGCCTCGACAACCGCACGGGCCAGCGGCCCCTCGAATCGACTCACGCCCTCGGTCCAGGGAGTGGCGGTTTCGACCACCACCGGAGACAGGGACATCAGCATGGTCCGATCAAGGTGCAGCTCGTCACCGACATTGACATGCGCGATGTCCCCTGTCAGCCGCAGCAGGACATCCCCTTTCGGTGGCGGGAAAGGCTCGGCCGTCAACAGGGTCGATACAGGCAGCAGGCAGAGGGCAATCAGATAACGACATCGACTCGTCAGCAACATCTCGGCAGTCCGCATTGGCCGGGGTAATGACAGAGAGATTACGCGAAATGCACTGAAAGGTCAGGTGGGAAAGGGGCGGCCGGGGAACAGCTACAAAGCGAACCAGGCAGGAGGGACGCGCCCTCCTGCCTGCGAACTGCATCAGTCGGCGACCTTCTCCACGGGCTCGCAGCGTACCAGGTCCTCGTAGGCGTGCCAGCTGGCGTGCCCCAGTACCGGCAGGATCAGGGCCAGGCCGATATAGAAGGTCAGCACCCCGACCAGCACACAACCGGTCAGTATCACGGCCCACAGCAGCATGGGGCGAAAGTTCCTCGCAACCGAGCGCACGCTCGCCTCGATGCCTTCCATGAAGGTGAGGTCCTGATCCATCAAGGTGGGAATGGCGACAACGCTGATGGTAAAGGCACCGAACGCCAGCACGGCACCGACGCCGGTGCCGACCAGGATCAAGCCCAGCCCTTGCGGCGTGGTCAGCAGCGACGCATAGAGCGCAGCAGGCCCCGGCGCCTCGAAGCCGTAGAACAGCGCGAAGAGCAAGGTGGCAAGACGAATCCAGGCGAGAAAGAAGATCATCATCATCACGCCCATCATCGCCAGTTGGCCGGCGTGAGGGCGCCAGGCACTGAAGGCGTCTCCCAGGTGGGGCGTACGGTTGGCCTCGATCGCCCGGCTGACACCGTAGGAGCCCACCGCCACCAGCGGGCCCAGGAACATGAAGCCGGCGGCCATGGGCAGCAGCCAGTGCCACAGGTCGAGCATGACGGCACCCAGGGTCACGGCGATGCTCAACCCGACCCAGAACATGCCATAGGCAAGACTCACCGCCGTGGCTTGGCGGAAATCCTCGAAGCCGGCCGCTAACCAGGCTCTGGGCCTGTCCATGCCGATCGGATTGATGATGATCTTCACCGTGGGCACCGATGTCTGCCCCGAGGGTCTTGTTGTTGCATTCATAGTCATACCCCGTCTGGTCGCCAAGTCATGTGACGAAAGAGCGCGCCATTCCGGTTGGGTGACCGGGAGGCGTCTTGTTGTCTTCCTACAGCGATAATGTAGTTGACCTGGCACAAGAGTGCGCCTAGCGCCAATCAACGTAAAGCCCCATTTTGTCGAATAAGCGCCCATTGTTTGCAGCAATTACAAAAAGGAATAAGCTCTTGAACTTGAGGTTCATTGGGGCATAACGGAATACCAAAGCGTTCCTTCTGATACTATTCGGTCCACAGTAACATCCCTGGTTGACACGAATTCCGACAAGAACTCCGATCAGGAGCTGAAGATGAAACGGGTTTTTCCTATTGCGTCCCTGACACTGGCGAGCCTGCTGCTGACAATCACGCCGCTGGCGGCCCAGGCCGAAGAGACCTTCTCCGACGCCCAGCTCGAAGTGATGGCCGGCGGCTGCGCCAGCTGCCACGGCACCGATGGCCGGCTAGCCGGCAGCGTACCGACGATTGCCGGCCGCCCCGCCGATGTCCTGGCCTCGCGACTGCTTGATTTCAAGCACAAGGAAGTCGATGAGGTCACCGTAATGGACCGGATCGCCAAGGGGTTCACGGATGCCGAGCTCCGGGCACTCGCCCGGCACTTTGCCGCCATCGACCTGAACAACGATAACGAGCCGGAAGAATGAGGGGGCGCGACATGAACCATCGTCACAACCGCAGCGGTCTGACCCGTCGCCAGTTGATCAAGGGCATCGGTGCCGCATCGCTGCTGCCGCTGGTGGGCAGTGCACCCTTTGCCATCGGCGGCCAGAGTGCCGGGCGCGTGGTGGTGGTCGGCGGCGGCTTCGGCGGCGCTACTGCCGCCAAGTATCTCAAGCGGGCCAACCCGGCCATCGAAGTGCTTCTGATAGAGCCGAACGAGACCTTCTATACCTGCCCGTTCAGCAACCTGCATCTGGGCGGCCTCCGCGAGATGGACGCCATCGCCCATGGCTACGATGAACTGAAGGACCGTTACGGTGTGCGCGTGATCCACGCCATGGTCGAAGACGTGGACGCCGACGCCCACAAGGTGACCCTTTCAACCGGGCGCAAACTCGACTACGACCGCCTGGTGCTCTCCCCCGGCATCGACATGCGCTGGAATGCGCTGGAAGGCTACGACGAGGAGGCCGCCGAGAAGGCCCCCCACGCCTGGAAGGCCGGCACCCAGACCGAGCTGCTGCGCAGTCAGCTCGAGGCCATGGACGATGGCGGAACCTTCGTCATGGTGGCCCCGGAGAATCCCTTCCGCTGCCCCCCCGGCCCCTATGAGCGCGCCAGTCTGGTGGCCAACTATCTGGCACAGCACAAGCCGAAATCCAAGGTCCTGATCCTCGACGCCAAGGATAACTTCTCCAAGCAGGGGCTATTCACCGCCGGCTGGGAGCGACTCTACGGTGACCGCATCGAGTGGGTGGGGCTGTCCAGCGACGGCCGGGTAACCCGCGTCGATGCCGATAGACTGGAGGTCGAGACCGAGTTCGGCACCGTGCATCGCGCCGACGTGCTCAATGTGATCCCGCCGCAGAAGGCCGGCTGGATCGCCGAGCGTGCGGGTGTGACCGACGACTCCGGCTGGGTGCCGGTGAAGGCCGAGACCTTCGAGTCGCGCCAGGTCGCCGACATCTATGTGGTGGGCGACGCCACGGTGGCGGCGCCGATGCCCAAGTCGGGTTTCTGTGCCAATGGCCAGGCAAAGGTCGTGGCCGCCGCCATTGCCGCATCACTGGAGTCGCGTCCAGCGCCAGAGGCCTACTGGACCAATACCTGCTACAGCCTTGTCGGGCCGGAGTATGGCATCTCGGTGGCCGGTGTCTATCGTGTCCAGGACGGAGTGATCGCCGAAGTGGAGGGGGCCGGTGGCCTGAGCCCCGCCGACGCTTCCGATGCCACCCGCGCCCTGGAAGCGGAATATGCCGTGGGCTGGTACAACGCGATCTGCCAGGACACCTGGGGCACATCCCCGGGCAGCAGGGCTACCTGAAGGTAGCCAGATAGATGCATGTCATTGGGAAAAGGACACGTTCTGCATGAGCCATACCGAGCTGGTCGTCTGGTCAGCGGCGCTGATCGGCCTGTGTTTCGGCGCGGCCGGCCAGGCCACCGGCTTCTGCCTGATGCGTGGCCTGGCCAATAGCTGGACGCTCGGCGACACCCGCAAGCTGCGCAGCTTCGTCCTCGCCATGGCGGTGGCACTGCTGGGCAGCCAGGCATTGGCTGCCTCCGGCCTGGTAGCGCTGGAAGCCTCCCACTATGCGAGCGCCACCCCTTCCTGGCTGGCCATCCCCCTGGGCGGCGTCCTGTTCGGCTACGGTATGACCCTGGCCAATGGCTGCGGGGCCCGCGCCCTGGTACTACTGGGCAGCGGCAACCTGCGCAGCTTCGTCGTCCTGACATGCCTGGGCCTGGCCGCCTACATGGCGCTTTCCGGGGTCCTGGCACCACTGCGGATCTGGCTGGAAGGAATGACCACACTGGTCCTCCCCGCCCGTGACCTGCCGGGAGCAGTCGGTGTCCCGGCCTGGCTCACGGCATTGGTGCTGGGCGGCATCCTGCTGGCCTGGGTATTTTCCAGCGCGGCATTTCGAGCCTCACCCCGGGACTGGCTGGGCGGCCTCATCATCGGTCTGCTGGTCCCGGCGGGCTGGTACGCCACCGGCGTGCTCGGCCATGACGACTTCGAGCCGGTACGCCTGGCGAGCCTGACCTTCATCGCCCCCATCGGTGAATCGCTGCAGTACCTGATGCTTTCCACCGGCACCCGGCTCGGTTTCGGCGTCAGCGTGGTAGGAGGCGTGATAGTGGGTGCCCTGGCCATGGCACTGCTGCGGCGCGACCTCATCCTGCGCGCTTTCGACGGGCCCGGACAGATGCTGCGCAGCATGACGGGGGGCGCCTTGATGGGCATCGGGGGCGTCATGGCACTGGGCTGCTCCATCGGCCAGGGTCTGTCCGGAATGTCGACACTGGCATTGACCGCCTTTGCCGCCCTGGCTGGCATCGTGGCCGGTGCGCGGCTGGGGATCGTCGGCCCACTGGCACTGTCCAACAATTGATCGTTTACCGGAGGAAGCCATGCGCCCTGACCGTCCCACACATCACGACGCAGCTCGCCGCCGACTGCTGCGCGGCCTGGTCGCTGCCGTCGCTGCCATCGGCCTGGCCACGCCCGCCATGGCAGAAGGCCCATGGCAGCGCCTGGACGCCGCCCGCAGCGTACTGGGCGATGCCGAGCCTGTCACTCAGGGCCTGGTACTCGACCTGCCCCATGTCTCGGAAGATGGCGCTTCGGTTTCACTCACCGTCGGTTTCGACGGTGAACTCGCCGATGATGACTACATCTCGCGTATCGACCTCTTTGCGACCGCCAACCCCTCGCCCGAGATCGCCACCTTCCATCTCACCCCCCTGAGTGGCAAACCCGAGATATCCACCCGGGTCAGGCTCAACGAAACACAGCAGGTGATCGCCATCGCCACCAGCCATCAGGGCGAGCGCTTCGCAACGGCGCGGGAGGTCCGCATCACCGTCAGCGGCTGCCTGATGCGCAATGGCGCCGATCAGCCGGAGCCGCTGTCCAACCCCCGCGTCAGCGTCCCTGCCCGCTTCTCCCCGGGCCAGCCCGAGGCAGTGCGCACCCTGATCAACCATCCCATGGAGACCGGCTTGCGTGAGGGCCCTGACGGCGAGATCGTGCCGCGGCATATCATCGAACGTTTCACCGTCAGCCTGAATGGCGAAACCGCCTTCGAGGCCGATCTACATCAGTCGGTTTCCGCCAGCCCCTACCTGCTGTTCTATCTCAGCCCCGAGCAGGACAGTGAAGCCGTCTTCGAATGGCAGGACGATACCGGCAGCACCGCCAGGCACGAAGCGGCGATCGAGACCAGTTGAGACCAGGGGCAGGCCGAAACCTACCTTCAAGCCCATTACGCCCCGGCCGATTGCTCGACCGGGGCGTAATGGGCTGCAGTTTCCGCTTGGCTGACTTGCTCAACGCACGATCATCACCGACATCTTGGCGTGGTGCACGACATGCTCGGCATTGGGGCCGAGCACATAGTCGGCGAACTTGCGCTTGTTGTGGGAGGCCATGACGATCAGGTCAACCTCGAGCTTCTTTGCAGTCTTGACGATGGCTTCCCAGGGTGAACCATCGACGATCACCGACTGCACCTTGATATCTTCCGGTACGTGGTCCTGGATGAATTTATGCTGAGCATCCGAAATGGCCTCATGCGCCTTCTTGGCAAAGTCCTTGGGGAAATAGGAGCCGACCAAGGGCATGCGGTAGTCAGGTAGCACCGTCACCAGATGCAGCGACGCATCGAAGGTGCGACACAGCGTCACCGCCGTTGGCAGGGCCTTGGCCCAGGAGCTCTCCTCGTTCAGGTCCACCGACAACAATATCTTGCTGTACATGCTCATCTCCTTCAGGCAGTGGCCGTCGAGGTCGGCTGCCGGTTACGCCGACGCCGCTGCAGCAACACCACCAGGCCAAACACCAGGAAGCCCGGTATCCACATCCATTCCTTCGCCCAGCGATCCACCGGGGCCGATACCTCGATGATCTCCTGATCGAAGTCGAAGCCGAGGTCCGCGGCCAGGCTGCCGAACTCGACGAAGTCAACCATGGCCTGGTCCCCATCTATCCAGAGTTCCATGCCGAGTTCCTGCATGCGCTCCTCGGGCGTATCACCCCGCGGTACCGGGACCAGGATATAGGTGGTCAAGGGGTCGCCGAAGGCATCTTCGCCGGCGATCTGTACCCGCAGGTTGCTGCCGTCGTCGACCTCACCCAGCGCCTCGGCGAACTGTGCCGGCGGCACGGACTGGTAGGGGTCGTGGATCCTGTCCATCCAGAACCCGGGACGGAACAGGGTGAAGGCTACCAGCAACAGCAGGATGCTCTCGTACCAGCGGTTACGGGCGATCATGAAGCCCTGGGTTCCGGCGGCAAAGATCAACATCGCAATGGTGGCGATGATGAAGATCACGATCCCCTGCAGCCAGCCGACGTCGATCAGCAGCAGGTCGGTATTGAAGATGAACAGGAACGGCAGCGCCGCGGTACGCAGGCTGTAGTAGAAGGCCTGGAAACCGGTGCGCAACGGGTCGCCACCAGAGACCGCGGCTGCCGCAAAGGAGGCCAAGCCAACCGGCGGCGTCACATCGGCCATGATGCCGAAATAGAACACGAACAGGTGCACGGCGATCAGCGGCACGATCAGTCCGCTCTGCTGCCCCAGGGTCACGATAACCGGCGCCAGCAGCGCCGAGACCACGATGTAGTTGGCCGTGGTGGGCAGCCCCATACCGAGTACCAGGCTGAGCACCGCGGTGAGCAACAGGATCAGCATCAGGTTGCCCATGGAGAGAATCTCCACCACATCGGCCAGCACCAGACCTACGCCGGTCTGGGAGACGGCCCCCACGATGATCCCCGCTGCTGCAGTGGCGATACCGATACCGATCATGTTGCGGGCACCGGTCACCAGGCCGTCCCACAGGTCCATGAAGCCTTCCTTGATATCCTCGGCAAGCTTGCTGCGCTGGCGGAACGCCGCAATGATTGGACGCTGGGTAACGATGATGAAGATCATGAACACCGTGGCCCAGAAAGCCGAAAGCCCCGGCGACAAGCGCTCGACCATCAGGCACCAGACCAGCACGATCACCGGCAGGATATAGTGAAGGCCGACCATCACCGTGGGTCGAGTCTGTGGGAGGGTAAGAACCTGGGAACTGGGATCATCGAGCTCCAGCTCGGGATACTTGGCCCCAAGCTTGAGCAGAAGCACATAGACGACGGTCAGGCCAACCGCGATCACCCAGGGCGTGGCGTCGCCGAGCACCGGCTTGAGCCAGCCCAACCCGTAATAGACCGCAAAGGAGAGGGCCATCAGCAGGATCAGCCCGGTCAGAAAGCCGATCACCTTGTTGAGGAAGGGCCGCGCGGGATTGCTGGTGGGCAGGCCCTGCATATTGGCCTTGAGCGCCTCGAGATGGACGATATAGACCAGCGCGATATAGGAGATCAGGGCCGGCAGGAAGGCATGCTTGATGACCTCGACATAGGAAATCCCGACGTACTCCACCATCAGGAAGGCCGCCGCGCCCATTACCGGCGGCATGATCTGGCCGTTGACCGAGGACGACACCTCCACGGCACCCGCCTTCTCGGGAGAAAAACCGACTCGCTTCATCATCGGAATGGTGAAGGTGCCGGTGGTGACCACGTTGGCAATCGATGAGCCGGAGATCAGCCCGGTCATGCCCGATGCCACTACCGCCGCCTTGGCCGGGCCGCCCTTGTAGTGACCCAGCAGCGAAAATGCCACCTTGATGAAGTAGTTGCCGGCTCCGGCCTTGTCGAGCAGCGCACCGAAGAGCACGAAAAGAAAGACGAAGCTGGTCGATACCCCCAGAGCGATACCGAAGACCCCCTGGGTGGTCAGCCACTGGTGGTTGACCAGGCTCTGGAAGGTAACGCCACGGTGGGCCAGGAGACCCGGCATGTAGGGGCCGAACAGCGAATAGAGGATGAAGACCGAGGCCACGATCATCAGCGGTGGCCCCAGCGCTCGACGTGTCGCCTCCAGCAGCATGAGTATCCCCACCACACCAACGATCACGTCTTGGGTAATCGGCGCCCCGGGACGCTCCGAGAGCTCGGCATAGAAGAGAAATATGTAGCCGGCACAGAATGCACCCACCAGGGCCAGCACCCAATCCTGAATCGGAATGCGATCTCGTGGCGAGCGTTTCAGTGCCGGGTAGGCCATGAATGCCAGGAAGATGGCGAAAGAGAGGTGAATGGAGCGCGCCTCAGTGGCATTGAAGACACCGAAGCGAAACATGTAAGGCAACGGCGAGGCGATCCACAGCTGGAACAGCGACCAGGCTGCGGCAATGCTGACCAGCAGCTTTCCAGGCACCCCTACCGGCTTGCGCGCCCCCGAGTCACTGGAAGCGACCATATCCTCCAGGTCGACATCAGACGCTCGGGAGGTCTTATTTTCGTCAGTCATACATTGCCCTACCCACTGTCGATTGACGTGCAGCTCGCCGTTTCTGAACCGTCATCACGGTGCGGTAACCCTATTATCAAGCCGTTCTTGAAACAGATGCGCGGACCCCCTCGGGTGTCCGCGCATCCTTCACCGTAGGGCGAGGCCCTCGGCCAGTCGTTTACTCGATCCAGCCACGTTCGCGGTAATAGCGAGCCGCGCCGTCATGCAGCGGCGCCGTCAGGCCATCGGAGATCATGTCCTCCTCGTTGAGGTTCTCGAACGCCGGATGCAGGCGGGTGAAGCGATCGAAGTTCTCGAACACCGCCTTGACCGTCTCATAGATCACGTCCTCGTCCACGGCAGTGGAACTGACGAAGGTCGCCGCCACACCGAAGGTCTCGACATCCTCGTCATTGCCGCGATAGAGGCCGCCCGGAATCACGGACCGGGTGTAGTAGGGATAATCGTCGATCAGGCTGTCGATTTCGTCACCGGTGACCGGGATGATACGAGCATCGATGGTGGTAGTGGCTTCCTGAATGGAACCGTTGGGGTGGCCCACCACATAGACCATGGCGTCGATATTGTTATCCGACAGGGCAGCGGCCTGCTCGGCGGCATCCAGCTGGGAGGCCAGCGAGAAGGTGTCGGTATCCCAGCCCATGACATCCATCACCACGTTCATGGTGTTGCGCTGGCCGGAGCCGGGGTTGCCGATATTGACGCGCTTGCCCGGGAAGTCGCTGAAGTGCTCGATGCCGGAATCGGCACGAGCGACCACGGTCAGCGGCTCGCCGTGCATGGTGAAGACGGCGCGCATGTCCTCCCAGGCGCCATCGGATTCGAAGTTGGCCTCGCCATGATAGGCGCGATATTGAACGTCGGACTGCACCACGCCCATATCGAGATCGCCGGACTTCATGCCGTTGACGTTGGCCACGGAACCGCCGGTGGACGGTGCGTTGCAGCGGATATTGTGCTCATCACTGCCGCGGTTGACCATGCGGCAGACAGACTGTCCCACCACATAGTAGACCCCTGTCTGGCCACCGGTACCGATGGTGATGAAGCGATCCTGAGCTACGGCCGGCGACGAGAACAGGGCTGCGCCCAGTAGAGCCCCGGAGAAGGCAGCCGCAGAAAATACATGGCGTTTCATGAACACACCTCTTGACGTTATTGGCAAGCTGACTTTGCTGAAGCAAGGTCCCTGGCAGCCGATTGGCTGGCTAGCGGTCTCTGCCGCTCCCCTCTACTTTAGCGAAAAACATCAGCTTGATGGGGTCTTTTTGCACACTCCTAATGTTAGCCCTCATTAACGTTTAGTGTGCGTTAATTTTTAACGCTGACACAATGCAACCCATAGGAAACACGTCGCCTGCCACCGACAGGCAATGCCCGCTCAGCGTTGCTGGCGGAGGTCTGCCTACTGCGGACTCTTGTCCTGCGAGGTATCATGGCGCCTTCATGATCAGCGCCTGCTTCTCGTCCTTCATCGCCGCGAACTCGGCCTCATAGAAGAACTCGCTCTCGCCCAGTGCAGGCTCCAAGTGGTTGAGCCAGGTCGCCTCTTCGTCGTACTTGGCAAAGAACGGCCGCTGCACCCAGTCGCTGTCGCGGCCCTGGATGAAGCGCAGCACGAAGACCTTCTCACCCTTGATTTCGGCCACACCCTGGATCTCCACCTTGCCCGGATCAGCGGACATCGACGGCCCGCGGGCGGTGCGCGCCAGCCCCGGCACCTGCTTCATCGCCTCGCGGTAGATCTCCCAGGCCCGCACCAGGGGCACTTCGAAGTAGTGGCGGGCGCCGGTGTCGCGCTCGACGAACATGTAGTAGGGAATCATCCCCAGGCGCACCTGGGTGGTCCACATCCGCGCCCACTGGTCGGCATCGTCGTTGATGTGCTTCAGCAGCGGCGCCTGGGTGCGAATTTCCGCGCCGGTGGCGCGAATGCGGCGGATCGCCTCGCGGCAGATGGGGGTGTCCATCTCCTTCCAGTGGTTGAAGTGCGCCATGAAGGCGACATGCTTGCCTGCCGCCGTCAGCTCGCGGAACAGCTCAAGCACATCCTCGGCGTCCGGGTCGGTGACGAAGCGATAGGGCCAGAAGGTCAGGCTCTTGGTGCCGATGCGGATGTCCTGAACGTGGTCCAGCTCCGGTGCCATCAGCCCTTCCAGATACTGGCGCAGGTGCTTGGCCTTCATCACCATGGGGTCGCCGCCGGTCATTAGCAGATCGGTGACTTCCTTGTGCTCGGCCAGGTAGCGGTGCAGCGAACCCGCTTCGCTGGAAGCGAACTTCAGCTCCTTGTCTCCGACGAACTGCGCCCAGCGGAAGCAGAAGGTGCAGTAGCTGTGACAAACCTGCCCCTGACTGGGGAAGAACAGTACCGTCTCGCGATACTTGTGCTGCATGCCGGGCAGTGGCTCACCGTCGAGCAGCGGCAGGTTGAGGTCCATCTGGCCCGCCGGGTGGGGGTTGAGCTCGCTACGCACTCGCTCGATGACCGGCTTCAGCTCTGCCGCATCGGCTCCACGACGAACCAGCTCAGCCACCTCATCGAAGTGCTCCGGCTTGAGCATGCCACGCTGGGGAAAGGTGAGCTGAAAGACCGGATCCTCGGGGACATTGCTCCAATCGATCAACTCATCGATGACATACTCATTGACGCGAAACGGCAGCACCTGGCTGACAACCCGCATATCGAAACGCAGGTTTTCAGGCAGACTCTGAATCGCCTCGATCTTGTCCAGTTGACGATGGGTATAGACCTTGAACTGACGGGCCTCGAACGCTTCGGCACGCGGGTCGCCGAGATCGATGCTGACTCGCTGGTTCATTGTCTCCTCCTCTTGTGGTGGGCCACGGCCATGAAACCTGCGCTGCACGAACGCCGACACGCCGACCTGAGGTCGGCGAGCCGCGGCATTTTTGGGGAGCACATTGGTAACGTCTAGGCAGAAAAGTTGCAAGCTTTTGCTGCTATTTGCAACGAATGTCGCGACAAGTGGATAAAAGTGCAACGATTCGTTCTTATCGAAACCGCACCGGTCAGGGCTTTTTCACCAGACGCCCAACAAGGCGCTGTAGGCGTGGCGCCCCGAGAAGGATCAACGCGAAAGCCACCGGCCAGGCAATATAAAAAGCACGCCACCAGCGTGCCAGGAAGCCATTGTCCAGACCGGTATTGACCCAGGTAATGACGAACGTCATCAGGGTGACCATGTAGATGGACATGAGCAGGGAAAACAGCAGGGGCGCATAGCGTGGTGAGACAAGCATGCCGAAACTCCAAGAAGAATTTAGCATAAGCATATAGCCAAAGGTGGGTCCATGCGACCCCTTGCCCCTCAATACCAGCCCACCAGGCTTGAATCCACCCGCTCCTGGCAGCCAGACTGGCATGACCAAGGTGAGGGAGAAGGATTATGAGTTCATCTACCCGCGTCGAATGCCAGCAAGGCGATATCGTTCAACAGCACGACATGGACGCCGTAGTGAATGCCGCCAATGCGGAATTACGCCCCGGCGGGGGTGTCGCCGGGGCACTCCACCGAGCCGCCGGCTCCGAGCTGGACAAGGCGTGCCGGTCGCTGGCTCCCATTGCACCGGGCCAGGCGGTGATCACCGACGCCTTCGAACTGCCCAACCAGTATGTGATCCACTGCCTGGGGCCGGTCTATGGCGTCGACTCACCCGCCGACGAACTCCTGGCGGCCTGCTACTACAATGCGCTGCGGCTCGCCGAATGGGAGAATATCCATTCCATTGCCTTTCCATCGATTTCGACCGGCGCCTTCGGCTATCCTGTCGCCGAGGCCGCTCGCATTGCGCTCTCCACCGTGATCCAGCAGCTGCCAAGTTTCCCCAATATTGAGCGGGTTCGCTTCGTGCTGTTCGACGCGGATACCGCCGAGCTGTATCAACGTACGCTGGCCTCGTTCAACGAGTCCTAGGCACAATGACTCCCGGGTAATGCCTAGACGTTGTAGCCCAGCACGCCGGGCAACCACAGGGCGATCTGCGGAAAGATCGCCACCAGCGCCAGGGCGCTGGCCATGGCCAGCACGAACAGCAAAGCCCAGCCCACGGTCTGCTCCAAGCGGATCTTGGCGATCTCGGTGGTCACCATGAGGTTGACCGCCACCGGCGGCGTGAACTGCCCGATGGCGATGTTCATCGCCAGCAGGATCCCGAACCACACCGGATTCCAGCCGAAGTGCTGCATGACGGGAATCAGGATCGGCATCATGATGAGGTAGATGGAGATGGCGTCGAGTAGCATGCCGGCCACCAGCACTGCCAGCATGATCAGGACCAGCAGCAGTACGCCGCTGTCGGAAAGGCCGATGATCCACTCCGCCAGGTGACGGAAGGTGCCGAGCATGGTGCCGGCCCAGGCGAAGATCCCG